>NZ_LSJT01000062.1:0-97594 GCF_001556795.1 Dermacoccus sp. CCH2-D9 | reverse complement strand
CGAACCCGCCGAAGTCGCTGCCCCCGGCGAAGTCCTGGCCGCCGTCGAATCCGCCACCGTCGGCAACGTCGTTTCCGCCGCCGTCGCCCCCACCGTCCTGGTAGCCATCCTGATATGCGTCCTGCATGTCGTGGGAATCGAACTCGTTGCCCCAGTCGTCGAACATCGCATCGGCGATGGCGGTGCCGACGAAGGCGCCGGCGACGCTCGTGAGCAGCATCGAGCCCATGCCGCCCATCCCCATCCCCATGCCGCCACGACCGAAGCCGCCGCCCATGCCGTAACCACCGAACGAGCTCTGGAGGAACCCGGGCTGACGCATCTCGGCCCGAGTCGCAGCCCGCGCCAGCGCCTGCGGGTCTGCGCTCTGCGGAGCATCCTGCGGGCTGTCGGTCGCGAGACGCGTGAGCACCTGCTGACGCTGCTCCGGCGTCAACTTGGCGAACGCCTCGGCGTGCGCCTTCTCGATCTCCTCCGGCGGGGCCGTCTTGAGCATGTACTCGTAGCGGGCGATGGCGCGCTCGTCCTCGCTCATCGACGCGCCCGGCGTCTGTCGAGGCGCGCTCGACGCCTGACGCGGGTAGCCCTGCTGGGCATACCCCTGCTGCTGGTTGCCCTGCGCCGGATACGCGGGCTGCCCGTATCCCTGCTGCTGACCGAAGCCCGGCTGGGCTCCCCCACGACCGAAGAGACGATCGAAGATCCCCATGGTGCGTTCCTCACGTCCGAGGCCGCCCAGCACGCTGCAGGCGGCGCGATTCGGCTCCCACTCTAAGCCCGGGTCCGTGGCGGGCACACGTCCTCGCCGCCGGTCGGCGAGGCCGCACCAGCGCGCTGACGCGGCGTCCTCGGCCAACATCGTGACGGTGGCCGAGACGCAGGGCGGGGCGGTGCGAGACCGACATCAGAAGAGGCGCAGGCCCTGACGCCGACCTCGCGGTGTGTGCCTCAGCGGTGGCCGAGGGCGACGGGGACGGTCGACTCCTCGACGTCGTCGAGTGCGACGGTTTCGTCGGGCTGCAGTTCGTCGACAGACGTGGCGCTACCCGCTGTCGCGTCCGGCGTCGCCCGGGCGCTGACGAGGGCCGCGAGCTCGCGCGGCCACACTCGTTCGCTCGTCGTCTCGAGGTCGCGAACCGACCACCAGCGCCAGCGCTGCATCGTCACCTGCTCCTCGGGCGTGAGTGCCCCCGGGTCGGGCTCGAAGCGTGTCGTGCGCACGGCGTAGAACACGTCGTCCTGACGCACGACCGAATCGGAATACCCGTGGACGACGCGGCGCCGCGCGATCGGCCCGACGAAGGCATCGGCCTCGACCTGCAAACCGGTCTCCTCGAACAACTCACGCACCGCGGCGTCGCGTTCGCTCTCTCCGGGGTCGATGCCGCCACCCGGGGTCGACCACCACGTCGCGGGCGGCGTGAGGCCCTGGTCGGAATCCTCGTAGAGGAGCACGTCGCCGGCGTGGTCGAGCACGAGCAGCCTGACGGTCGCGCGGCGCCTCACCGGGCGTTCTGCGGGGCTTGTGGGCACCTCGAAGCGCGAACCGCCCTCACGGCGGGCCAGCGTCATGCGGGGCTTGCCGGCGAGGTCGGCCTCGTCCCGCGCCCACTCGAAACCACGCCGATCGAGCAGCGCCTCGGGCAGGGATTCGCCCTGGGCGTCTGCATGCTCCATGACGAGCAGACCGCCGGGCTTCAGCAGGTGCGCGGCGCGTTCGGCGATCTCGAGCGGAAAGCGAAGGCCGTCCTCGCTACCGCCGTACAGCGCGATCTCAGGGTCGTGCTCGGCAACCTCGGGGTCGATCGGCACCATGCCGGTGGGCACGTACGGCGGGTTGCTCACGACGACGTCGAAACTACCCTCGAGCTCAGGTAGAGCCTGGCGCGCATCCTCAACGCTCAAGTTGACAGTGAGGCCAATCTGCTTGCAGTTCAACGCTGCCCACGCCGCCGCTTCTTCGGAGAGTTCGACGGCGTAGACCTCGAGGTCGGGACGCTCAGCCTTGATCGCCAGGGCGATGGCGCCCGATCCGGTACACAGATCGACGATGCGCCCCCCGTACGGGGCCGCCTCGAGGGCGGCATCGACGAGCATCTCCGTCTCGGGGCGCGGCACGAACACGCCAGGGCCGACACGCAACTCCAGGCTGCGGAAAGGCGCCCGACCCGTCAGGTGCTGCAGCGGAACACGCCGTGCGCGCTCGTCGACGAGCGCCTCGAAGCGGGCCATGTCCCCGTCGCTGAGCTCGTGGCCGAGCACCTCGCGACGGCGCACCTCGCCCAGCTCGCACCCGAGAACATGGGCGAGCAGCAGCGCCGCATCACGATCCGCGGATTCGATGCCGGCATCCGCGAGCCGCGCCGCAGCACGACGCAGCTTCGCGCGCAACGCCGTCACGCCCCCGACTCCCCCACTGCTGCGAGACGCGCCGCCTCGTCGGCGTCGAGCGCCGACTGGACGACAGCGTCGAGATCGCCGTCGAGCACCGCGTCGAGGTTGTACGACTTGTAGCCCGTGCGGTGATCTGCGATCCGGTTCTCGGGGAAGTTGTACGTGCGGATGCGCTCACTGCGGTCGACCGTGCGCACCTGCGACTTGCGCGCGGCCGAGGCCTCCGCTTCCTTGCGCTCGATCTCCATCTGACGCAGCCGCGCCTTGAGCACGCGCAGCGCGGACTCCTTGTTCTGCAGCTGCGACTTCTCGTTCTGGCAGCTGACGACGACACCCGTCGGCAGGTGGGTGATGCGCACGGCCGAGTCGGTCGTGTTGACACTCTGCCCACCCGGGCCGGAGCTGCGATAGACGTCGATCTTGAGGTCGTTCGGGCCGAACTCGATCTCGTCGTCGTCCTCGTCGAGATCCGGCATGACGAGGACGCCCGCCGCGCTCGTGTGGATGCGGCCCTGACTCTCGGTGACGGGCACGCGCTGCACGCGGTGCACGCCGCCTTCGTACTTGAGGCGCGCCCACGGGGCCTCGCCCGGTTCGGGCAGCCCCTTCGCGCGGACCGTGATGCGGGCGTCCTTGTACCCGCCGAGATCGGCGTCGGTCGCGTCGGCAATCTCGGCCTTCCAACCGCGGCGTTCCGCGTAACGCAGGTACATGCGGACGAGGTCGCCGGCGAACAGCGCCGACTCGGCGCCGCCCTCGCCGGCCTTGACCTCGAGGACGACATCGCGCTCATCGTCCTCGTCGCGCGGCAGCAGGAGCGTGCGCAGTTTGTCGGCGCTCGCCTCCAGATGGGTCTGCAACGCCGGCAGCTCCGCGGCGAACGCGGCGTCCTCGTCGGCCAGCTCTTCTGCCGCACCGAGGTCGTCCTGCGCGATCTTCCAGGCGTGATAAGCGGCGACGGTCGGTGCGAGGGCCGCGTAACGCTTGTTGAGGCGGCGCATCAGCGTCGGGTCCGCATGCGTCGCCGGTTCGGCCAGCTGCTTCTCGAGATCGTCGTACTCGGCGACGATCGTGGCGGCGGAATCAAGCATGACGCTCCTCGCGGACTGAAGTGATGGGGGCGCAGCGCCGGCAGGCGGCGTCCACGGGAATGCAAAACGCCGACCCCGCCCTGATGGGCTGGGGTCGGCGTGGTGCGAAGACTACTTGGCGTCCTTCTTGCCGTAGCGAGCCTGGAAGCGGGCGACACGACCACCCGTGTCCATGAGCTTCTGCTTGCCGGTGTAGAAGGGGTGGCAGTTGGAGCACACTTCGACGTTCATCTTGTCGCTCTTCGACGTGCTGCGCGTCTCGAACGTGTTGCCGCAGGTGCAGGACACCGTCGTGGCGGTGTACTCGGGGTGAAGGTTCTTCTTCACGGGGTTCTCCTAGCTGTTGAGGATGCCGCCGGGTCGTCATCACCGGGATGGTGGACGTGAACCGGAAGCCAACAAACAATCTTGCCAGATCGCCTGACATGGTTCAAAACATCGAGGTGGGACGAATCATTCCCGCCGCCACCCCGCCCGACACGATCGCGCCCGTGACCACTCGCCGCAGGGGCGTCGGGTCTCGGGGGCGTCGTCAGGTGACGTCGTCAGGCGTGGATCAGTTGTCCTCGTCGTCGAGCTTGATGTTCGACGTCTGCTGCACCTGCATGAGGAACTCGACGTTGCTCTTCGTCTTCTTGAGGCGGTCGATGAGCAGTTCGACAGCCTGCTGCTGGTCGAGGGCGGCGAGCACGCGACGCAGCTTCCACATGATCTTGAGCTCTTCGCCCGACAGCAGGATCTCCTCGCGACGCGTCGACGAGTTGTTGACGTCGACGGCCGGGAAGATGCGGCGGTTCGCGAGCTGACGGTCGAGCTTGAGCTCCATGTTGCCGGTGCCCTTGAACTCCTCGAAGATGACCTCGTCCATCTTCGAACCCGTCTCGACGAGAGCCGTCGCGAGGATCGTCAACGAGCCGCCGTTCTCGATGTTGCGCGCCGCACCGAAGAACTTCTTCGGCGGGTACAGCGCGGCCGAGTCGACACCACCGGACAGGATGCGACCGCTCGCCGGCGCGGCGAGGTTGTAGGCACGCCCGAGCTTCGTGATCGAGTCGAGCAGCACGACGACGTCATGGCCCATCTCGACGAGGCGCTTGGCACGCTCGATGGCGAGCTCCGCGACCGTCGTGTGGTCCGTCGCCGGACGGTCGAAGGTGGAGGCGATGACCTCACCCTTGACCGCGCGCTGCATGTCTGTGACCTCTTCGGGACGCTCGTCGACGAGGACGACCATGAGGTGGCACTCGGGGTTGTTCGTCGTGATCGCGTTGGCGATCGACTGCATGACCATCGTCTTGCCCGCCTTCGCCGGGGCGACGATGAGGCCACGCTGGCCCTTGCCGACAGGCGAGACGAGGTCGATCATGCGAGTCGTCAGCACGTTCGGGGTCGTCTCGAGACGCAGGCGCTCCTGCGGGTACAGCGGCGTCAGCTTGCCGAACTCGACACGCTTCTTCGCCTGCTCCACCGTCATGCCGTTGACGGAGTCGAGACGCACGAGCGCGTTGAACTTCTGACGCGCCGGCAACTGCTCACCCTCGCGCAGCGCACGCACCGCGCCGGTGACGGCGTCACCCTTGCGCAGCCCGTTCTTCTTCACGATGTTCATCGGGACGTAGACGTCCGTCGGGCCGGCGAGGTAACCGGTCGTGCGCACGAAGGCGTAGTTGTCGAGGACGTCGACGATGCCCGCGACGGGGATGAGGACGTCGTCCTCGCGCACCTCGGGAGCGTCGTCGTCGTAGTCGCGGTTGCGCCCGCGACGGTTGTTGCCGCGCTCGCCCCGGTCGCGGTCGCGGTCGCGGCCGCGCTGACGGCGACGACGGCCACCGCGCTCGTCGTCATCGTTGTTGTGGTTGCGCTCGTTGTTGCGCTCGCGACGGTTGGAGCCGCCGTTGCCGCTGTTGTTGCCGGAGTCGCGGTTGTCGCGCTTGTCGCGGCCGTTCTCGCCCGAGGCGCTGTCGCTGTTGTCGCGACGCTCGCGGCGAGCGTCGCCGTCGGAGTTCTTGTCACCGGAGGGCTCGTTCGAGCCGTTCTCGCGGCGCTGACGACGCTCGTCGCGTTCGCCGTCACGACGGCCACGGCTCTCGCCGTTCGAGGCGTCGTCCTTGGCGTCGACGTTCTTGCCATCGACGGTCTTGCCATCGACGGTCTTGCCATCGGCGTCGTTCTCGGAGCCGGTGTCCTGCGCGGCACCTTCACGCTGAGCGTCGCCCTGGTCGGAACCTGAGTTCTCGGAGGCGCGCTTGCGCTCCTCGCCACCGCGGCGGCCACGACGGGTGCGCTGCTCGCGCGGCTGCTCCTGTTCGTCGCGCGTGGAACGCTCACCCTCGCGGGAGGCAGCGTCGCCTTCGCGGGCGCCGGCGTCACGAGTGGCGCGGCGGGGCTCGTCATCCTGCGGCGCCGGAGCGTCGCCCTGCTCACGGCGGGGCGCCTCGGTGGCGGACGGCGCAGCCTCGGCCTGCTCGCTCGTGGCGCGACGGGCCGTCGGAGCGGTCGAGGTGACGCCCGCGGCCTTGGCGCGGCTGCCGCCGACACCGTTGGCCTCGGCGCGCGCGGCGCGGATCGCCGTCACGAGGTCGACCTTGCGCATCTTGGAGATGCCGGGAATGCCCATGCTCTGCGCGAGCTGCTTGAGTTCGTCGAGACGCATCGCGGAGAGCGCTCCGCGCGGGCTGCTCTGGGCCGGGGCGGGCGCAGACGGTTGTTCTGACACGAAGGTTCCTTCCCCCTCGTTCGGCCCGCGACGAAGAGCGCGGGCGGGATGAAGTTCAGGGGCCGTTCAGATCAGACCCCTGGTTCCCGCCGTCGGAATGACAGCACAGACGGGAACAGCGCACCTGGAAGCGAATGATGACCTGCAGCGAGGCTGAGGCGAGAACGGTGACCCAGAGGTCACGGGCCTGGCGCGACGACAGCGTCGCGTCGTGTGGCATGGTCGAACTCGAGCACCACCCGGGTGCACCAAAACGGTACACCCCGGCGGCGGATCAGCGCGACATGGGGGTGATTCCGCGCGTCGGAACGCTCAGTTCGAGCACCTCGCCGCCCCCAGCGACATCGTGCACCGCGCTCAGGGCGAAACGTGATGCCAGCGCGAGCACCGTCGGACCCGCGCCCGAGATGACGGCGGGGACGCCGGCGTCACGCAGCGCGTCGACGAGCGCCATCGAATCCGGGTAGGCCGAACGGCGCTGCTCCTGGTGCAGGGCATCGAGCGTCGCGGGCATGAGTAGCGACGGCTCGGTGGTGATCGCGTGAGCCAGCAGCGCTGCGCGCCCCGAATTGCGCGCTGCCACGGCGAGCGGGACGCTCTCGGGCAACGCGGCGCGAGCCGTCGCCGTCGACAGGCGCTGCGCCGGGACGATGACGACGGGCACGACATCGGGGTGCGGGCGCAGGACGGCGGTGTGCCAGTCGCGCGGCGCGTCGGGGCCCTCGAGCACGTCGGCCCAGCTCACCGTCACGCTGCCGTAGACGGAGGCCGACGCGTTGTCGGGGTGGCCCTCGATGCTCGAGGCGACGTCATTGACGAACGCGAGCGTCGCGGCGTCGTCGAGATCATGCCCGGCGAGCGCCGTCGCGAGCGCGACGCCCGCGACGATCGCCGTCGCCGAACTGCCCAGGCCGCGCGAGTGCGGCACGGCGCCTGTGTACCTCAGCTCCAGCCCTGCGGGCGGCGCGACGTCGAGCGCTTCCCATGCCGCCCCCATCGAGCGCACGACAAGGTGCGAGCCGTCGAGCGGCACCTCACCGGCGCCGCTGCCGCGCGCGTCGACGACGAGGCCGCCGTCCGTCACCTCGGCGCGCGCGTCGTCCCAGACGTCGAGGGCCATGCCGATCGAGTCGAAACCCGGCCCGAGGTTCGCCGTGCTCGCGGGCACGCGAACGTGCGCCGTCGACCCGACCTGAGGCGTGCGGCTCGGCCGGAGGCGGGAGGCGCTGAGCGAACGGGCCATCGTCAGGCGTCGAGGCCGAGCGCGCGCGCCACGGAGTAGGCGTCGGCGGAGACGCGCTCGGGCTGGATGTCGTCGCCGTCGGCGCCGCGCAGGGCCCACTGCGGATCCTTCAGGCCGTGCCCGGTGACGGTGCAGACGATGGTCGCGCCCGCGGGCACGCGGCCCGCGTCACTCATCTTGAGCAGCCCGGCGATCGAGGCGGCCGACGCCGGTTCGACGAAGATGCCCTCCTCGCTCGACAGGATGCGGTGCGCGGCGAGGATCTCGTCGTCGCTGACGGCGTCGATGACGCCGCCCGAGTCGTCGCGGGCCTGCTCGGCCTGCCTCCACGATGCGGGGTTGCCGATGCGGATGGCCGTTGCGATCGTCTCCGGCTCGTCGAACGGGTGGCCCGCGACGAGCGGCGCGGCGCCCTCGGCCTGGAAGCCCCACATCGCCGGGGTCTTCGTCGCGACGGCGGCGAGCTCGCGGCCGTCGGCGGTCGTGAACGGCGCCGCGTACTCGCGGTAGCCCTTCCAATAACCCGTGATGTTGCCGGCGTTGCCGACGGGCAGGACATGGATGTCGGGCGCGTCGCCGAGCGCGTCGACGATCTCGAAGCTGGCCGTCTTCTGGCCCTCGATGCGGGCCGGGTTGACGGAGTTGACGAGCTCTACGGGGTAGCTCTCGGCAAGCTTGCGCGCGACGTCGAGGCAGTTGTCGAAGTTGCCGTCGACCTGCAGCAGCTGCGCGCCGTGCGCGATGGCCTGGCTGAGCTTGCCCATCGCGATCTTGCCGTCGGGCACGAGGACGGCGCACGTCATGCCGGCCTTCGTCGCGTAGGCCGCGGCGGAGGCGGACGTGTTGCCCGTCGAGGCACAGATGACGGCCTTCGCGCCGTTCTTCGCGGCCATCGACATCGCCGTCGTCATGCCGCGGTCCTTGAACGAACCGGTCGGGTTGAGGCCCTCGTACTTGACGAACACGCGCGCACCGACCCGCTCGCTCAGCTTCTCCGCCGGGATGAGCGGAGTGCCGCCCTCCCCGAGCGTGACGACGGGAGCACCGTCGAGCATCGGAAGTCGTTCGGCGTACTCGGTGATGACGCCGCGCCACAGGTGAGCCATGTCAGTTTCCTTCTGCGCGAAGCACGGACGAGACGCAGTCGACGTCCGCGAGCTTCTTGATCGAGTCGACCGTGGCCGCGAGCGCGGCCTCCGGTGCCTGGTGGGTCATGAAGGTGAGGGAGGCGAGGCCATCCTCGGAGCGGCGCACGCCCTGGCGCATGCTCTCGATGGAGACGCCGTGCTCGCCGAACGCGCTCGTCACGCGCCCGAGAACGCCCGGTTCGTCGGCGACCTCGACGCGCACGACGTAACGCGTCAGGGATTCGCCGATCGGCAGGATCGGCAGGTCGGCGTAGGCCGATTCCCCCGAACCGCGCCCGCCGGTGACGCGGTGGTGCGCGGCCTGGACGATGTCGCCGAGGACGGCTGACGCCGTCGGGTCGCCGCCCGCCCCGCGGCCGTAGAACATCAGCTCCCCGGCGAGCTTCGTCTCGACGAAGACCGCGTTGAAAGCTTCATGCACGCTCGCGAGCGGGTGCGAGCGCGACAGCAGGACGGGGTGGACGCGGACGTTGACGCCCGCTCCCCCGTCTGCCTCGCCGCGTTCGACCTTCTCGGCGATCGCGAGCAGCTTGATGACGCAGCCCGCGCGGCGTGCGGCGGTGATGTCCTCCGCCGTGATGTTCATGATGCCCTCGACGTGCACGTCACTCGTGCGCACGCGCGTGTGGAACGCGAGGGAGGCGAGGATGGCGGCCTTCGCCTGCGCGTCGTAACCCTCGACGTCGGCCGTCGGGTCGGCCTCGGCGTAACCGAGCTCCTGCGCCTCGGCGAGCACGTCCTGCAGGTCGGCGCCGGTGCGGTGCATCTTGTCGAGGATGAAGTTCGTCGTGCCGTTGACGATGCCGAGCACCTTCGTCACCCCATCGCCCGCGAGCGACTCGCGCAACGGACGGATGAGCGGGATGGCGCCCGCGACGGCGGCCTCGTAGGACAGGTCGACGCCGTGATCCATCGCGAGCTGGTACAGCTCCGGGCCATCGCTGCCGAGCAGGGCCTTGTTGGCCGTGACGACGCTCGAGCCGTTGCTCAGGGCGCGCGTGATGAGGCTCTTGGCGGGCTCGTCACCACCCATGAGCTCGACGACGATGTCGGCACCGTCGACGAGCGCCTGCGCGTCCGTCGTGAAGGCGTCGGCCGGCAGGCCCGTCTCCGAGCGGTCCTTGCGCGTGTTGCGCACCGCGACGCCGACGATCTGCAGCGGCGCACCGATACGGGCCTCGAAATCGGCGGCGTTCTGGGTCAGCTCGCGGGCGACGGACGTGCCGACGACGCCGCTGCCGAGCAGCGCGATCGTGATCGGCTCGCGCGGGGTCGTCGAGTCGGACGGCATGGCGGATGCGGTGGTGGTCATGTCATTCCCCTTCGAGGGCGAGCAGGTCGTCGATCGTCTCGCGGCGCAGCAGCACGCGAGCGTCGCCGTCCGCGACGGCGATGACGGGCGGGCGCGGGACGTGGTTGTACTGCGAGGCCAGCGCACGACAGTAGGCGCCGGTCGCGGCGACGACGACGAGGTCGCCGTCACGGGTGTCGGACGGGAAGTCGATGTCGCGCACGACGACGTCGCCGCTCTCACAGTGCTTGCCGACGACGCGGGTCGGCGTCAGCTCGTCGCTGCCGCCGCGGTTCGCGAGCGCCGCGTGATAGTCGGCCTGGTAGAGCGCGGGGCGCGCGTTGTCGCTCATGCCACCGTCGACGCTGACGTACGTGCGCACGAGGTCGTCGCTCGCCTGAACGAGCTTCACCGTGCCGACGCGGTAGAGCGTCACGCCGCCGGGGCCGACGATGCTGCGGCCCGGCTCGATCGAGACGCGCGGCACCGGGACGTCGGCGTTCTGGCACGCCTCGCGCACGATGTTGGCGAGCTGCGTCGCCATCTCGGCGGGGTCGAGCGGTGCGTCGCTGGGCAGGTAGGCGATGCCGAAACCGCCGCCGAGGTCGAGCTCCGGCAGTTCGACGCCGTGCTCCTTCGCGACCTGCAACTGCAGGGCGATGAGGCGCGTCGCGGCCTCCTTGAAGCCGGCGGACTCGAAGATCTGGCTGCCGATGTGGCTGTGGAAGCCGAGCAGGTGAAGCTCCGGGCGGGCGAGGACGCGGGCGACGGCGTCACCGATCTGGCCGTCGGCGGCGGAGAAACCGAACTTCTGGTCCTCGTGCGCCGTCGCGATGAACTCGTGAGTGTGCGCTTCGACGCCGAGCTTGACGCGGATCATGACAGGCGCCGTGATGTGGTGGCGCGCAGCGGCGTCGGCGACGCGGTCGATCTCCTCGAACGAGTCGACGACGATGCGCCCGACGCCGTACGCGAGGGCGTCGTCGATCTCGGCGACGCCCTTGTTGTTGCCGTGCATGCCGATGTTCTCGCCCGGCACGCCCGCCTTCTTCGCGATCGCGAGCTCACCCCCCGAGCAGACGTCGAGGCGCAGCCCCTCCTCGGTGACCCACTGCGCGACGTGCGACGACAGGAACGCCTTGCCCGCGTAGTACACGTCCGCCTGGGTGCCGATGGCCGCGAACGCACGCGCGAACGCCTCACGGTAGGCACGGGCGCGGCTGCGGACGTCGGCCTCGTCGATGACGTACGCCGGCGTGCCGAAGCGTTCGGCGATCTCGTCGAGGCCGATGCCGGCGATCTCGACGACGCCGTCATCACGGCGGCGCGCGGTGCGCGGCCACACGATCTGCTCGAGGGCGCCCGTGGGGGCGGCCGACCTGACGCTCACGTGGTCTCCTTGCTGCCTTCTCGCGAGGGGGACGGCGCTGCGCCGAAACGGCCCGGCAGCCCCCGCTGCGCGCGGATCGGACCCGCAGCGATCGCACGCCCACCGCCGCCGGCCGCATCGAGGATCGACGCGTTCAGTACGGCACGGGCGCTGCGACGCAGGCAGCGTCCAGGGTTTCTCGCACGATGCTACGGGCCGCGCTCAGCGCGGGCACATCCGTCCGCGTGACGGGCGCAGCCTCGACGTGACGCAGCATCGCCACCGCCAGATCGTCGATCGCGAGCAACGCAGGACGGGTGCGGCCGGTGCGCGCCGCGTCGTGAAACGCCCGGGAGGTGAGGAGAACAGCCACCCGCAACGGTGCGGGGGTGACGTGGTCCCCACCGTCCGGCGAACGAAAGAGAGCGGCAGAACCGCCGACGGCGAGGTCGTCGCGGGCCGGGGTGTCGGCGCCGTCTCCGTAGGCCAGGGGCTCTACGTCGAAGGTGTCGGCGTCAAGGGCGCCGCTGTCGAGCAGTCCGGTCGCGGCCTCGAGCCGTAACATCGCGGCTGCCTGAGCACGGCGGGCACGAGCGAGGGGGTTCGCGTCGCGGCGGCTCGACAGGTCGTCGAGGCGCTGCCCCAACGTCAGCGGTGGCGTCTTGGACGCACTGAGCAGCGACGCCCACACGAGCGCGTCGAGGCCGACGTCCTGTGCGACGGCGTCCCAGGTGAGGCTCTGGCCGAAGGAGCGCAGCGGCGGGCGGACGCGGCGGACGTCTGCGGCCGCGCCGGCGATGATGCCCGTCTCGGCCCCGCAGCGACCGAGCCACCCGTCCGACGACAGGTCGACCTCGACGTTTCCGCCAGAGGGTCGAGCCACAGCCGATAGCCCCAGGTGCGCGGTGATGAGTGCGGCGATCCGCTGAGCCCTGCCCAAGTCATCTCGATCGGTGGCGGAGCGCTCACGCGACGCCGCGACACGCGGCGCAGGGGTGACGACCCGCCCGTCGGCATCCACGGAAAAAAAGACAGACACCCCGACGTCGCGATCCAGCGCTACCCAAGGATCTGCCGACATCACCGGGCCAGGGTATGCCACGCCGGCTTGATCGCAGGCCGCGACAACGCCCCCTGCAGGACCCGCCCTCCTCGCTACGCTCGTCGTCCTCCCGAATCCTTCGAGCTTGATACAAGACGAACGGAGGCCCGATCCGGCCGCGCGAAGCGCGGCCGGATCGGGCCTCCGTTCGTCTTGTGCCCCCTGCAGGATTCGAACCTGCGCTCCCGCCTCCGGAGGGCGGTGCTCTATCCCCTGAGCTAAGGGGGCATGCGCTCCAGGAGCGCGAGACGAAACCTTACCAGCAGTTCCCGGCGACGGCGGGCATCATCACGCGCGCGGGCGCGCCTGGTCAGCCCGGACGACCGACGCCGACTCGGCCCGCGACGCTCCGGCCAACGCGCGCGCGTCGAAGCGCTGCGTCGCGTCCGCGACCTCGCCGACGAGTTCCTCGAGCACGTCCTCGAGGAACACGACACCGCTCGTGCGCCCGTCGTCACCGACGACGCGCGCGAGGTGCGCGCCCGAGTTCTGCATCGTGACGAGCACGTCCTCGACCTCGTCCCCGGGACGCACCGTCGCGAGCAGCCGGATGCGGCGCGGCGGAACAGGCTCGGTGTACGCCTCGTCCTGCGCGTATAGCACGTCCTTGAGGTGGATGTAACCGCGCAGCTCCCCCGACGTCGTCATGACCGGGAAGCGCGAGAACCCGTGCTTGGCGACCATCGCGTCGACATCGGCGGGCGTCGCGCCCAACGAGAGCGTGACGAGCGAGTCGAGCGGCACGGCCACGTCGCTCGCGACCTTGTCGGTGAACTCGAGGGCCTCACGCACGCGGCGCTCCTGCCCCGACTCGAGCAGACCCTCTCGGTGCGACTCCTCGACGATCATCTCGACCTCCTCGGTCGAGAACGTCGAGGCCGCCTCGTCCTGCGGTTCGATGCCCATGCGTCGCACGATGGCCTTGCTGACGTTCTCGAGCACCGTGACGAGCGGGCGGATCGCCTTCGTCACCCACAGCAGTGCGGGCGCGAGCAGCAACGCTGCCCGGTCGGGCCCGGCGATGGCGAGGTTCTTCGGCACCATCTCACCGAGCACGACGTGGAAGTACGCGACGATGAGCAGCGCGAGCAGCAGGCTGACGACGTGCGTCAGCCCGTCCGGCATGCCCGTCGCCTCGAGGGGGCCGGCGATGAGGTGGTGCACCGCGTCCTCGGCGACGGCACCCAGCAGCACCGAGCAGACCGTGATGCCGAGCTGCGCGCAGGCGAGCAGCGAGGCGACGTTCTCGAGGGCCTCCAACGCCGCAGAGGCGCGCTTCGAGCCCTCCGCGGCCATCGGTTCGAGCTGCGAGCGCCGCGCTGCCATGACGGCGAACTCGGCGCCCACGAAGAACGCGTTGCCGAGCAGCAGCAGGAGCGAGATCCAGAGCATCATCGGGCCTCACCGGCCCGGGTTGCGCCGCCGATGACATCGTCCATCGACTGCCCCTGCACCGCCGGGGTGAACCGGACGCGGTTGACGCGCCGGCCGTCCATCGACACGACGCGCAGGCGCCATCCCGGCAGCATGAGTTCGTCCCCGACCTCGGGAATGCGGCCGACCTGTTGCATGACGTAACCACCGAGCGTCTCGTAGGCGCGATCGTCGGGCACGGGCGCGCCGATGCGATCGACGACCTCGTCGGGGCGCCACAGCCCGGGCACCGTCCAGGACCCGTCGGGCAGGTGACGGCTCGCGTCGTGCAGCTTGTCGTGCTCGTCGCTGACCTCACCGACGATCTCTTCGATGACGTCCTCGAGCGACACCAGGCCCGAGGTTCCGGAGTACTCATCGATGACGATGGCGAGCTGCAGCCCCGCGCCACGCAGGAGCACGAGCAGCGGTTCGAGCGTGATCGTCTCGGGCACGAAAGTCGGCTTGACCATGAGAGCGGTGACGGGCACATCGCCGCGGCGTTCGACGGGCACGGCGATGGCCTTCTTGACGTGGACGACACCGTGGACGTCGTCCCAGTCCTCCCCCAGCACCGGGAAGCGCGAGTGGCCCGTCGACCTCGCTAGCCGGACGACGTCATCCGCCGTCGCGTCGCGATCGACGGCCTCGCAGCGCACGCGCGGGCTCATGACGTCGGACGCGGTGCGCTCACCGAAGTTGAGCGAGCGCGTCAGCAGGTGCGCGGTGCCCTCCTCGATCGTGCCGGCCTCGGCGCTGCGACGCACCATGGAGCTCAGCTCCTGCGGCGTGCGGGCGGCGGACAGTTCCTCCTGCGGTTCGATGCCCATGGAGCGCAGCAGCAGGTTCGCCGATCCGTTGAGCACGACGATGAGCGGCTTGAAGAGGGCGGCGAACACCTGTACGGGCCGCGCGACGATCTTGGCGACGCGAAGAGGCGCGGAGATACCAAGGAACTGCGGGACGAGTTCACCGAAGATCATCGAGAAGGCGGAGGCGAGAACCATCGCGAGGACGGTCGAGGTCGCCGAGGCCGCGCCGCCGGTGACGCCGATGGCCGCCAACGGGGTGCGCAGCAACGCACCGACGCTGGGTTCGACGATGAAGCCGAGGATCAGCGTCGTGAGGGTGATGCCGACCTGCGCGGCCGACAGCTGCGTCGACAGCCCGCGCAGCGAGGCGAGGACGGGGCGGGCGCGTTCGTCGCCGTCGTCGATGGCGCGCTGGACGGAGTGACGATCCAGCGCGACGAGAGAGAACTCGGTGGCGACGAACAGTGCCGTTCCGAGCGTGAGGACAACTCCGAGGAGGATCAATATCCACTGCGTCATGACGCAGTGAAATTACCACGGGCGCAGCCGTTCACCGGGCTCGTTCCACCTCCCGGGCTGGCCTCGACCGGCGAGGCCCGCGCAGTCTCGCGCCGGGGTGGGCCACCTCACCACCGACCGCCTCTCGCGGCGGCGGCGCGGGAGCGATAGGGTGGCAACGTATGCCGTGTACCACACGGCAGTGGAGTGGTTCACCTCGCTCCTGCCTGACACGGCCACGCGCCGCGTCATGGCGGGGGCAACGGGACGCCTCCCGCACGTGTACGTGAATCGACGCGAATGAAAGAGGCGCATCTGCGTGTCATCCCAGTCCCCCAGCTCTGAGCACGACGACTTCGGCGCGAACGAGTGGCTCGTCGAGGAACTCTTCGAGCAGTACAGCAAGGACAAGAACTCCGTGGATGCCGCATGGCAGGAGTTCTTCGCGACCTATCAGCCGGGCTCGTCGAACTCCTCGGCGCCGGCCTCCACGTCCACGTCGGGCTCGGGCGCGAAGGCCGCTCCCCGAACCGAGAAGCCGATGGCCGCCGAGGCACCGCGCGACCAGCAGGAGGCGCCTGCACAGCAGGCCGCCGAGCCGACGCGCACCGCCGAGAGCGAGCCGCAGAAGCTCGACCCGAAGCAGGCCGAGGGCCACACACCGCTGCCGACGCCGCGCGACCAGGGCGACGGCGCCCTCGGTGACGTGCCGGCGGCGGACGACAAGGACACCCCGCTCAAGGGCATCGCCGCCAAGATCGTGCAGAACATGGAGGCCTCGATCGAGGTCCCGACCGCGACGTCGGTCCGCGCCGTCCCTGCGAAGGCGCTGATCGACAACCGCATCGTCATCAACTCGAACCTCGCCCGCGGCCGCGGCGGCAAGGTGAGCTTCACCCACATCATCGGCTACGCCATCATCAAGGCGCTGCGCGTCATGCCGGAGATGAACGCTTCCCTCTCGGTCGACGAGAAGGGCAAGCCCGTCCTGCACCAGCCGGGGCACATCAACTTCGGCCTCGCCATCGACCTGCAGAAGCCCGACGGTTCGCGCACGCTCGTCGTGCCGTCGATCAAGGGCGCCGAGGCGATGACGTTCGCGCAGTTCTGGGCCGCGTACGAAGAGATGGTCAAGAAGGCGCGCAACAACAAGCTGACGCTCGAGGACTACGCGGGCACGACGATCTCGCTGACCAACCCCGGGGGCATCGGCACGGTGCACTCGGTGCCGCGTCTGATGAAGGGCGCGGGCGCCATCATCGGTGTCGGCGCGCTCGACTACCCCGCCGAGTGGCAGGGCGCGAGCGAGGAGACGCTCAACCGTAACGCCGTCAGCAAGATCCTGACGATCACCTCGACCTACGACCACCGCATCATCCAAGGTGCGACGTCCGGGGAGTTCCTGCGTCAGATCCACCAGCTGCTGCTCGGTGAGAACAACTTCTACGACGAGATCTTCGAGTCGCTGCGCATCCCCTACGAGCCGGTGCGCTGGGTGCAGGACATCTCCGCCAACCACGACGACGACATCAACAAGGTCGCGCGCGTGCAGGAGCTCATCCACGCCTACCGCGTGCGCGGTCACCTCATGGCCGACACCGACCCGCTCGAGTACAAGCAGCGTCGTCACCCCGACCTCGACGTCACGAGCCACGGCCTGACGCTGTGGGATCTCGACCGCACGTTCGCCACGGGCGGTTTCGGCGGCGCCAACTTCCTCAAGCTGCGCAAGATCCTCGGCATCCTGCGTGACTCGTACTGCCGCACGGTCGGCGTCGAGTACATGCACATCCAGAACCCCGAGGAGCGGGCCTGGATGCAGAACAAGCTGGAGAAGACGTACTCGAAGCCGACGTCGGACGAGCAGGAGCGCATCCTGCGCAAGCTCAACCAGGCCGAGGCGTTCGAGACGTTCCTGCAGACGAAGTTCGTCGGCCAGAAGCGCTTCAGCCTCGAAGGCGGCGAGTCCGTCATCGCGATCCTCGACCGCATCCTGTCGGAGGCCGCGGACGCCGGCCTCGAAGAGGCCGCGATCGGCATGCCGCACCGTGGCCGTCTCAACGTGCTCGCCAACATCGCGGGCAAGTCGTACGGCCAGATCTTCCGCGAGTTCGAGGGCACCGCCGCTCCCAACTCGGTGCAGGGCTCCGGTGACGTCAAGTACCACCTCGGCACCGAGGGCGAGTTCGTCTCCGATGAGGGCAACCACACGAAGGTCTACCTCGCCGCCAACCCGAGCCACCTCGAGGCCGTCGACCCGGTGCTCGAGGGCATCGCCCGTGCCAAGCAGGACCGCATCAACCTCGCCGGCACGGCGTTCACGGTGCTGCCGATCCTGCTCCACGGCGACGCCGCGTTCGCGGGCCAGGGCATCGTCGCCGAGACGTTGAACCTGTCGCAGCTGCGCGGCTACCGAACCGGCGGCACGATCCACGTCGTCATCAACAACCAGGTCGGTTTCACGACCGCGCCGAGCTCGTCGCGTTCATCGACGTACTCGACGGACGTCGCGCGCATGGTGCAGGCGCCGATCTTCCACGTCAACGGTGACGACCCGGAGGCCTGCGTCCGCGTCGCGGAACTCGCGTTCGAGTACCGCCAGACGTTCAACAAGGACGTCGTCATCGACATGGTGTGCTACCGCCGCCGCGGTCACAACGAGGGCGACGACCCGTCGATGACGCAGCCGCTCATGTACAAGCTGATCGAGGCGAAGAAGTCCGTGCGTCGCCTGTACGCCGAGGCCCTCGTCGGCCGCGGCGACATGGACCAGGAGCGTGCCGACGAACTGCTCAAGGACTACCAGCAGCAGCTCGAGCGCGTCTTCGTCGAGACGAAGGAGGCGACGAAGAAGGCCGCTGCCGACAGCGCCGCGCAGAGCGCTTCGTCCGATTCCAGCCAGGGCACCGACGCCGAGGGCCACGGCGGCCTCGAGCGCCCGTCCGCTCAGCTCGAGGACGACGCGAAGAGTGCCTACTCCTCGGGCCGCTCCTCCGCGATCACCGAGGCCGCTCTCGAGCGCATCGGCGCGGTGTGGACGAACCCGCCGGAGGGCTTCACGCTGCACCCGAAGCTCAAGCAGCTGCTCGAGCGTCGCACGGCGATGGTCAAGGACGGCGGCATCGACTGGGCCATGGGCGAGCTCATCGCGTTCGGTTCGCTACTCATGGACGGCACGCCGGTGCGTCTGTCCGGTCAGGACACCCGACGCGGCACGTTCGTGCAGCGTCACGCCGTCCTCATCGACAAGGCGAACGGCAACGAGTGGACGCCGTTGCGTTACCTCACGGATGACCAGGCGTGGCTGTGGATCTACGACTCGCTGCTCAGCGAGTACGCCGCGATGGGCTTCGAGTATGGCTACTCGGTCGAGCGTCCCGACGCGCTCGTGCTGTGGGAGGCGCAGTTCGGTGACTTCGTCGACGGTGCGCAGACCATCATCGACGAATTCATCTCGAGCTCGGAGCAGAAGTGGGCGCAGCGCAGCTCCGTCGTGCTGCTGCTGCCGCACGGCTACGAGGGTCAGGGTCCGGACCACAGCTCGGCGCGCATCGAGCGCTTCCTGCAGCTGTTTGCCGAGGACAACATGACGATCGCTTACCCGTCGACGCCGGCGTCGTACTTCCACCTGCTGCGTCGCCAGGCGTACGCGCGACCGCGCAAGCCGCTCATCGTCTTCACGCCGAAGCAGCTGCTGCGCGTGAAGGCCGCGACGAGCTCGCCGGCCGACTTCACCTCGGGCCAGTTCGAGCCGGTGCTGAAGGACCAGAAGCAGCTCGACGGTTCGAAGGTCGAGCGGGTGCTGCTCGCCTCGAGCCGCGTGGTCTACGACCTCGAGGCGGAGCGTGAGAAGCGCGGCGACGACACGACCGCCATCGTGCGCGTCGAGCAGCTCGCGCCGATCCCGGCCAAGGAGATCGCCGAGGCCCTCTCGGCGTACCCGAACGCCGAGATCGTGTGGGTGCAGGACGAGCCGAAGAACCAGGGCGCCTGGCCGTTCATGTACTTCAACCTGCCCGACCTGCTCGAGAGCCACGGCGAGACGCGACGTCTGCGCGTCGTGTCGCGTCCGGCGTCCGCGTCGCCCGCGACCGGCAACAACAAGCGTCACGCCGCGCAGAACGCGGAGCTCATGGAGCAGGCGTTCGCGCGCTGAGGTTCGCGTGAGCAGCCGCTGATGGCGCGTTCCTGACGAAGCGGTGCCCTCCCCCACGCGGGGTGGGCACCGCTTCGTCGTGGGCGCGCGACGCCTGCGGGGTGGGCACCGAGCTGACGGACGATAAGCTGGGCGTGTGTATTTCACGGATCGGGGTATCGAGGAGCTCGCGGCGCGCCGCGGCGAAGAAGACGTGACGTTCGAGTGGCTCGCGGAGCAGCTGCGTCATTTCGTCGACCTCAACCCGGAGTTCGAGATCCCCGTCGAACGCCTCGCCACGTGGTTGGCGCGGCTCGACGACGACGATGACGAGTGAGTGAAGGCGGTCGTAGCGTGTCCTACCCCACCGAAGGCAGCGAGCCCGAGTTCCGGCCGAGCGCCGATTTCCACGTCGCCGAGGGTGAGCGCCGTGTCGGCCTCGTCTTCGTCGGCGACAGCTTCGTCAACGGCTACGGCGACCCGAAGGCCCTGGGGTGGGTCTCGCGGGTCGTCGCGCGTACGCCGCACGAGGGCGTCAGGCTGACGACGTACAACCTCGGCGTGCGCGGCGACAGTTCCTCGGACGTCCTCGCGCGCTGGCGGGGTGAGGCGGCGCTGCGGTGGAAGAACTGCAACGAGCGCCGACTCGTCATCGGCTTCGGCACGAACGACGCCGCGCAGGGTCTGACGACGGCACGTTCGCGCCTCAACCTCGCGAACATCCTCGACGATGCGTCGACGAACGGCATCGCGACGTTCGTCGTCGGCCCGCCGCCCACGAGCGACCCGGAGATGAACGCGAAGCTCGAGGTGCTCGTCGACGCGCACGCAGACGTCTGCGCGCGTCGTGGCGTGACGTATGTCGACTGCTTCCGCCCGCTGCTCGGGCACGATCAGTGGCAGTCGGATCTTGCCGCCAGCGACGGCTACCACCCCGGCCAGGCGGGCTACGGCCTCATGGCGTGGCTCGTGCTTCACGCCGGTTGGCAGGACTGGCTCTCCGTCTGACGGCCCTCATCGCACCTTCGAGCGCCTCACGTCGTCGACGTGGGGCGCTCGTCGTCCCGACAACCACGTTCTGACCCCCCTTCGGGGGCCGGCCGGAAGGCGAGACAAGGGAATGTCAGTACGCGCCGTCGCGTGCCAGGACGGCGCGGAGGGTCTTGAACATGATGACGAGGTCGCCGGACAGGGACCAGTTCTCGACGTAGTAGAGATCCTTGCGCACGGATTCTTGCCAGGAGAGGTTCGAGCGTCCGCCGACCTGCCAGGGTCCAGTGATGCCTGGTTTGACGTTGAGGCGGCGGTGGACGTGGTGGTCATAGGCTTCGACCTCGCGGGGCAGTGGGGGGCGTGGTCCGACGAGTGACATGCTGCCGGCGATGACGTCGAACAGTTGCGGCAGTTCGTCGAGGCTGTAGCGGCGGATGAAGGCGCCGACGCGGGTGGTGCGGGGGTCGTCTTTCATCTTGAACAGTAGGCCGGAGCCGTCGTTCTGTCGTTCGAGTCCGGCGAGGCGCGCTTCGGCGTCGACGGCCATCGAGCGGAACTTGGTCATCTTGAACAGCGTTCCGTTGACGCCTACTCGGGTCTGGCGGAAGAAGATGGGCCCGGGGCTGTCGAGGCGGACGGCGATGGCGATGGCGAACAGGATCGGGGCGACGAGGACGACCATCCCGGTGGCGATGACGAGGTCGAAGGCCCGTTTGAGGGAGTACTTGACGCCGCTGTAGCGGGGCATCTCGACGCTCATGAGCGGCAACCCTTCGATGGGGTGCCAATGGATGCGGGGGCCTGCGACGTCCGTCATGCGGCTGGCGAGGGCGAGGCGGATGGTGGTGTCCTCGAGCTGCCAGCCGAGTTCGCGCAGCTGCTTGCGGTTGATGCGGTTATGGCCGGCGACGATGATCGTGCTGGCCTCGTAGCGGTGCACGGCGTCGACGACGTCGGCGATCGCGCCGGCCTGGGGCACGACCACTCCGTTGGCGAGCTCGAACGTCGGAGCATCGGTCGTGTCCGTCGCGACGGCGCGCACGACTAGGCCCGCAGCCGGGTTGCGGGCTATGCCTTCGGCGACGTAGCGCACCTCATGCGGTGAGCCGACGACGACGACGCCGTCGACGAGCATCGCGCGGCGGCGTCGCGCGAGCACCCAGCGGCGGACCAGGAGACGTTCGATGAGAAGCAGGACGAGCCCGAGTGGGAGGGCGACGGCCAGGAAGCCGCGCGCTACCTGCCAGCGCAGCAGGACGAGGACGATCGCGAGCGCGCCGAACGTGAAGAACGTGGCGCGCACGACACGACGATATTCGTCGGTGCCGATCGCGATGATCTCCATGTTGTACGCCTGATTGAGAAGCAGCGAGGCCTGCCATCCGAGGATGAGGGCGGGCACGACGACGAGGTAGAGGTTGCCCTGCGAGCGAACGGTGTCGAGCGACGCCTCCGCCATTGCGAAGCGCGCGAAGAACCCGGCAGCCACGGCGAGTGTGATGACGCCCAGGTCGAGGACGAACAGCAGCAGGAACAGGTTGCGCCGCCAGTCGCCACGCATCCTGGCGAGCAGGTCGCGCCTACCTCTCGCCCCGTCAGTCATGCTCGCCGGCGCCTTTCCCCACAAAACCCTGTTTCCCCTTCGTCGGACGCGTCCGAATTCCCCTCGTTCCCGTTCGGCTGCGTTCCCCGCACCGCGGTCGTCTCGAGCCTGCGCCTCAGGCCCGCGCGCGCTCTGCAGCGCGCTCCTGCTGAACGACGCCGGATGCGGCGAGTCGTGCACGCCAGTCACCGATGCTCGGCCCGCGCGGTGAGCGTGCGAGCACGCTGTAGGCGGGCCTCGGCGCGGGCCGCTGGAACGCCTCCGTCGTCGTCGGGCGCACGCGCTCAGGATCCAGGCCTGCGAGGATGAATGCCTCTCGTGCGAGGTCGAACCATGACCCGCTGCCCGAACTCGTCCCATGGTAGAACCCGCCCGAGCATTCCTGCTCGATCAGCCCGACGATGGTGTCCGCCAGGTCGCCCGCCCACGTCGGCTGTCCGACCTGGTCGGCCACGACGTCGAGGGTGTCACGGTTCTGGGCGAGCTTCAGCATCGTCGCGACGAAGTTGCTTCCGTGCGCTCCGTAGAGCCATGCCGTGCGCACGATGAGCGCGTCGGGGTGCGTGGCACGAACGGCCCATTCTCCGGCCGCCTTGGTGCGTCCGTAGGCCGACTGCGGGGCCTGCGGGTGCTCGACATCGTACGGTTCCTCGGCGCGGCCGTCGAAGACGTAGTCGGTCGAGACGTGGACGAGCTGGGCATCCGCGGCCTGCGCGGTTCGAGCGACGTTGAACGCACCCGTCCCATTGAGTGCGAACGCCGCGGCCTCGTCGCTCTCAGCGGCATCGACGGCCGTGTACGCAGCACAGTTGACGACGACGTCCGGCGCGTGATCGCCGATGACGCGCTGCACCGTCTCCAGCTCGGTGACGTCGCATCCGGCGGAGCCGAGCGAGACGACGCTCTCACCGCGGCTGCGCAGCAGCGCGTCGAGATCCTGACCGAGCATGCCCGTGCCTCCGAGGACGAGCCAGCGACGCGCCATCGTCATGCCCCTTGACCGGTGGCGGTGTCAGCAGGCGCCGCGACGACCTGCTGGCTTGCGTACTTGGCCTCGGTGGCGTCCTTGAACGGACGCCACCACGACTCGTTCTCTCGGTACCAGGCGATCGTGGCGGCGAGGCCGTCGTCGAAGGAGGTGTAGCGCGGACTCCAGCCGAGTTCCTCGCGCAGCTTCGTCGAGTCGATCGCGTAGCGGCGGTCGTGGCCGGGCCGATCGGTGACGTGGTCGAAGTCGTCGGCGTCACGCCCCATCCCGGTGAGGATGGCCTGCACGACGGTCTTGTTGTCGAGCTCACCGTCGGCGCCGATGAGGTAGGTCTCCCCGATGCGCCCGCGCTCGATGATGGCCCAGACGGCCGCGTTGTGGTCGTCGACGTGGATCCAGTCGCGCACGTTGAGCCCGTCACCGTAGAGCTTGGGGCGCACGCCGTCGATGAGGTTAGTGATCTGGCGCGGGATGAACTTCTCGATGTGCTGGCGCGGACCGTAGTTGTTCGAGCAGTTCGAGATCGTCGCCCTGACGCCGAAGCTGCGCACCCAGGCACGCACGAGCATGTCGCTGCCGGCCTTGGTTGAGCTGTACGGGCTCGACGGGTTGTACGCCGTCGCCTCGGTGAAACGCTCCGGGTCATCGAGCTCGAGGTCGCCATACACCTCGTCGGTGGAGATGTGGTGGTACCGGACGTCGTGCTTGCGCGCCGCCTCGAGCAGCGTGTAGGTGCCGACGATGTTGGTCTGGACGAACGGCCACGGCTCGGCGAGGGAGTTGTCGTTGTGCGACTCGGCGGCGAAGTGGACGACGAGGTCGGACGCGGCGACGAGACGGTCGACGAGCGCGGCGTCGGCGATGTCGCCGCGCACCAGCTCGACGTGCTCCCCCAGCCCGTCGAGAGATCCCTCGTTGCCCGCATACGTCATGGCGTCGAGAACGACGATGCGCGCCTCTGGGCGCTCCTTCACCGTCAGGTGGACGAAGTTGCCGCCGATGAAGCCGGCTCCGCCGGTGACCAGGATCTGCACCCTGCCAGCATAAGGTAGGCCTATGAAGGGAATCATTCTCGCGGGGGGATCGGGAACGCGACTTCACCCGATCACACGGGGCATCAGCAAGCAGCTCATGCCGGTGTACGACAAGCCGATGATCTACTACCCGATCTCGACGCTCATGATGGCCGGAGTCCGCGAGATCCTCATCATCACGACGCCGCACGACAGCAAGCAGTTCCAGCGGCTGCTGGGCGAGGGATCCGACTGGGGTGTCGAGATCAGCTACGCCGTGCAGCCCTCGCCCGACGGCCTCGCGCAGGCGTTCATCATCGGCGAGGAGTTCATCGGCGACGACTCGGTCGCCCTCGTCCTCGGCGACAACATCTTCCACGGCGCCGGCATGGGGACGGCGCTGCAGGGCCACGCTGAGCTCACCGGTGGCCACGTCTTCGCTCATCACGTGACGAACCCGAGCGCCTACGGCGTCGTCGAGTTCGACGCGGACGGCAACGTCGTCTCGATCGAGGAGAAGCCGGAGCAGCCGAAGTCGCGTTACGCCGTGCCCGGCCTGTACTTCTACGACAACGACGTCGTCGACATCGCGAAGAACCTCGAGCCCTCCCCGCGTGGCGAGCTGGAGATCACGGGCGTCAACGACGAGTACCTGCGCCGCGGCAACCTCACGGTGACGGTGCTGCCGCGCGGCACCGCGTGGTTCGACACGGGCACCTTCAAGGGCCTCATGGACGCCTCGCAGTTCGTCCACGTCCTCGAGGAGCAGCAGGATCTGAAGGTCGGCTGCGTCGAGGAGATCGCGTGGCGTCAGGGCTGGATCGACGACGCGCAGTTCTCCGCCCTCGCCGACTCCCTCGTCAAGTCCGGTTACGGCGCCTACATGCACCGCGTCCTCGCCGAAGGCCACATCACCCCCGCCGTCCGCAAGGCCCTGTGATGGACATCCAGCCGCTGAAGATCGACGGCGCCTACGTCGTCACGCCCCGCCAGTTCCCCGACGGGCGCGGCGTGTTCATGGAGGGCTTCCGCGGCGACAAGCTCGCCGAGCACCTCGGCCACCGCATGGACGTCGTCCAGTCGAACATCTCGGTCAGCAGCCGCGGCACGGTGCGCGGCATCCACTTCGCCGACGTGCCACCGAGCCAGGCGAAGTACATCACCGTCCTGTCGGGCTCGATCATCGACTTCATCGTCGACATCCGCGTCGGGTCGCCGACGTTCGGGCAGTGGGAATCGGTCGTGCTCGACACGAGCGAACGCAAGGCGGTCTACCTCGCCGAGGGGCTCGGCCACGCGTTCTGCGCCCTCGAGGACGATTCGACGGCGATGTACCTGTGCAGCGCGCCCTACACCCCCTTGCGCGAGCACGGCATCAACCCCCTCGACACGACGGTGGGGCTGACCCTGCCCGACGACATCGAACCGCTGCTGTCCCCCAAGGACGAGGCTGCGCCGTCGCTGGCGCAGGCCGAGGCGTCGGGTCTGCTGCCGCGATACGACGACTGCGTGCGCTTCTACGACTCGTTGCGCTCGGCCTGATCGCAGCGGCCCGCGTCCTGCATGATCACGCGTGACGCACGTCTCACGAGGCGGCTCCAAGGTCGCTGCACGGGCACGGTGTCGCGCGCACGAGGCGGGCCGTAGGTCACGATCCCGCATACTTATGTCGTGTCGCTCGCCTGGGGCGAGGCGCGGTGGCATGCTGTGGCCATCGTCTCCGACGGCTCGCGTCGTCCCCATGCCGAAAGGCCCGCCCATGCGTCGTACCACCGCCCCCGCCCTCGCCGGCCTGAGTGCCACCGCTCTGTTGCTGTCGGGTTGTGGCTCCGACTCCCTCGACGGCTCCAAGAGCTCGGCCTCCTCGGGCGCTGCGGGCGCATCGAGCAAGGCCGCCGAGGTGACGAAGGACGACTCGCTCGCCAAGCTCGTCCCCGCCGCCATCGCCAAGGAGGGCACCCTGACGATCGGTTCGGACGCCTCATACGCCCCGAACGAGTTCACGGCTGCCGACGGCAAGACGATCCAGGGCATGGACATCGACCTGCTCAACGCCGTCGCCGCGAAGCTCGGTCTCAAGATCACCTTCCAGAACGGCGACTTCGGCACCCTCATCGGCGGCGTCAACGCCGGCAAGTACCCGGCGGCGATCAGCTCGTTCACCATCAACGCCGAGCGCCTCAAGACCGCGAACATGGTGCAGTACTACAGCGCGGGCACCGCCTGGGTCACCGCCAAGGGCAACCCGAAGAAGCTCGACCCAGATAACGCGTGCGGCCTGACGATCGGCGTCCAGAAGGACACCGTGCAGCAGACCGACGACCTGCCCGCACGCAACAAGAAGTGCACTGCCGCGGGCAAGAAGCCGATCACGATCGTCAGCGAGGTCGCCCAGTCGAAGGTGACCGCCGACCTCATCGCCGGCAAGGTCGACGGCTTCGCGGCCGACTCCCCCGTCGCCAACTGGGCCGTCGCGAAGAACGACGCGAAGCTCGAGAAGGTCGGCTCGAAGTACGCCTCGGCCCCGTACGGCATCGTCGTCAAGAAGGACAACACGGCGTTCGCCGAGGCCATCTCGAAGGCCCTTGAGGCCCTCGACAAGGACGGCACCTACAAGAAGATCCTCGACGCCTGGAGCAACGGTGACGGCGCCGTCACCTCGTTCCCGGTCAACCCCAAGCCCTGATCGCGACCGACATGACCGACACCACCACCGAGCGGCCGGGCGTCATCGACGCCCGGCCGGTCCGGCATCCCGGCCGATGGGTCGCCCTCGCCGTCATCGCCGTCCTCGTCGCGATGATGATCAGCTCCGTCGTCACCAACAAGGCCTGGGACTGGCCGTTCGTGCTCAAGGTGATGAACTACTCGCCCGTGCTCGACGGACTGCTCAAGGGCACGATCATCGTGACGATCGTGTCGATGATCCTGGGCGTCGTGCTCGGCGTCATCCTCGCGATCATGCGCCTGTCGGACAACCCCGTGCTGCGCGGCGTGGCGTTCGTCTACATCTGGTTCTTCCGGGCCGTGCCGCGCTACGTCCTCATGACGATCCTCGGTCTCGGCGTCCTGACCCTCTACCCGACCCTCGATCTCGGCGTGCCGTTCGGCAAGGACCTCGGGCTGACGTTCTACACCCTCGACGTCAAGACGATCAGCTCCGGAATCACCGTCGGCATCATCGGCCTCGGACTGTCCGAAGCCGCCTACATGGCGGAGATCGCGCGCGCCGGCATCCTGTCCGTCGACAACGGTCAGCGTGAGGCCGCCCAGGCCCTCGGCATGAGCAACGGCAAGGCCATGCGCCGCATCATCCTGCCGCAGGCGATGCGCGTCATCGTGCCGCCGACCGGCAACGAGGCCATCTCGATGGTCAAGGACACGTCGCTGCTGACGGCCGTACCCGTCACCGCCGAACTGTTCAACCAGGCGCAGAACGTCGCCAACAACACGTACAAGGTGATGCCGAGCTACGTCGGCGCCCTCATGTGGTACCTCATCCTCTGCACGCTGCTCATGCTGCTGCAGAGCTGGCTGGAGCGACGCTTCGCGCGCGGCTTCGGGGCGCAGGGCACCACGACCGGCGGGTTCCGCTCACGTCTGTCCTCGATCGGAAGTGACCACTGATGAGCACCGCCGCCGCCGGGGCGAGCAACGCCCAGCCGCGACCGTCCGCCACCACGGCCCCCGTGGCCTCACGCTCCGATGAGCCACTCGTGCACGCCGTCAACGTCATGAAGTCGTTCGGCAAGCACGAGGTGCTCAAGGGCATCGACCTCGACGTCCACCCCGGCGAGGTCGTCGTGCTGCTCGGCCCGTCGGGCTCGGGCAAGACGACGTTCCTGCGCTGCATCAACCAGCTCGAGACGATCGACGGCGGGCGCATCTGGGTCGACGGCGACCTCATGGGTTACGCCGACAAGGGTGGGCAACTGCACCGCCTCACGGACAGGAAGATCGCCGCGCAGCGTCGTGAGATCGGCATGGTCTTCCAGCGCTTCAACCTCTTCCCACACATGACGGCCCTCGAGAACGTCATGGAGGCGCCCGTCCAGGTCAAGGGCGTGGGCAAGGCCGAGGCGAAGGCGGAGGCCGAGCGGCTGCTCGAACGGGTCGGGCTCGGCGACAAGACGAAGCACTACCCCAGCCAGCTCTCGGGCGGCCAGCAGCAGCGCGTCGCCATCGCCCGCGCGCTCGCGATGCAGCCGAAGCTCATGCTGTTCGACGAGCCGACGTCCGCCCTCGACCCCGAACTGGTCGGCGAGGTGCTCGCCGTCATGAAGGAACTGGCCAAGGACGGGATGACGATGGTCGTCGTCACGCACGAGATGAGTTTCGCGCGGGACGTCGCGGACCGTGTCGTGTTCATGGACGCCGGCGTCGTCGTCGAGACCGGCGCGCCGCGCGACGTCATCAACAACCCGCAGCACGAGCGCACCAAGAGCTTCCTGTCGCGCATTCGCAGCGAGCACGAGGCGATCGCCGCCCTCGTCGACGACGAACTGCTCTGACGCTCGCCCAGCTGCACCCCACTACCCTGGTGGGATGCAGCTGGGCTTCGTCGTCGTCAGGGGTCGCTCGATGGAACCGACCTACGTCGACGGCGACGTCGTCCTCGTCGCCTGGGGTGCGTCGCCCCGGGTCGGGCGCTGCCACGTCGTCCGCCTCCCTGACGGCGACGACGGCCCCCGCCCGCTCGCGATCAAACGGGTGACGAGGCGCGAACGCCTCGCCGACGGCGCGTCGGGCTGGTGGGTGGAGCGTGACAACCCCCGTGAGGGGGTCGACTCATGGCTCGTCGGGGCGCTGGGGGACGAGGCGATGCGGGGGCGGGTCGTCAGCCTCGACTCCCCAGTGATGACGCAGATTCTGCGACGTTGTCGCACCTGCGTCAGCACCTTTCGCCGGGGCCGTGTCGCGCGATAGGTTGAGAGCAGTGCTGCCGCTCGGCAGCTGATCACCAGCAGCAAGGAGTCCCTCATGCTGAAGCGTTTCTTCACCCCCACCGTCGAGGTCTCGGCTCACTGCGACCTGCCCTGCGGCGTCTACGACCCTGCCCAGGCCCGCATCGAGGCCGAGTCGGTCAAGGCCATCATCGCCAAGGTCGCCGACAAGCCCGGCGACGAAGACTTCAAGATGCGCGCCACGATCATCAAGGAGCAGCGCAGCCAGCTCGTCAAGGAGCACCTGTGGGTGCTGTGGACGGACTACTTCAAGCCCCCGCACTTCGAGAAGTACCCGCAGCTTCACACCCTCGTCAACGAGGCAACGAAGCTCGCCGGTGCAAGCGGCACCAAGGGCGAGTGGGACATCGCCAAGGCTGACGAGTTGCTCGGCAAGATCGACGAGATCGCTCGCATCTTCGCGGAGACGAAGCAGGCCTGAGCCTCCCTCCCGCAACGAGAACGGCCCGGCATCCCCCTTGGATGCCGGGCCGTTCTCGCTGCCTCACCTGCGGTTCTCGTTCACCGTCGCGAATCCCGTCCCCTCCTGCGATTTCCGTCCACATCGGCGATTCTCGTCCACCTTCATGACGTCAGGTGCGTCAGTGCACGAGGCGGAGGATGACGTCGAGCAACGCCACCCCGGCGACGGTGTACACGCCGGCCCAGATGAGGCTGCCGACGGCGACGGCCGGCAGGTAGCGCACGAGCGGCATCCGGCCGGCCCCGGCCATGAGGTTGACGGCCGTCTGCACGCCGACCGTCAGGAACGACAGCGGGACGGCGAGCGGGCCGAAGCGGTGCACCATGCCCTCGGCGCGCTTGACGGAGCGCGCGTCGAGGTGGTGGGCGTACTTCGGGTGCCGACGCCAGCCGCCGATCGCGCCGCGGCCGATCCAGTATGTCGCGTTGGCTCGCGCCATGACGATGCAGAACAGGATGCCGAACGCGAGCGCCACGGGCATCTCACGGATCGATTCCATGCGTTCAGACGGCCTCGGCCCGAGCGTTCGCACCCGCGGGGTAGCAGGCGTCCAGCGCGTCGAAGACTGCGGCGTTGAGGGCGAAGGCGCGACCGGCGGCGTCGAGGGCCTCGTCCTGCTCCTGCGTCGTGAGGGCCAACTCATCGAGGCGGGCGCGGTAGGCGTCCTTGTACGTCTTCGGCTTGGCGATGTCGAAGCGGTAGAAGGTGAGGACATCGTGAGGCGCGTCGTAGTGGCGGCGCATGAGCGTCGCGATGATCTGCCCGCCGGACAGATCCCCGAGGTAGCGCGTGTAGTGGTGGCCGATGAGCGTGGCCGGCGAGGCGGCGCAGGCGACGAGGTCGTCGACGTAGCGCTGCGTGGCGGGCAGGATCGCCGTGGCGTCCGCATAGCCGAGGCGTTCCAGCGCGGCGAGGTCGTGACGCAGCGATGCGGCGCGCTCGAGTGCCGGGTCCAGCAGCGGCGCGAGGCGGGGGTCATCGCGGTGCGTCGCGCACGCCGACTCGAGGTGGTCGTACACCGGCAGCAGCTGACGCTGCAGCCCCTGGTGCGCGCCGATGCTGCTCTCGCCGCCCATGAGGCGGGTCATGAAGCCGCGGTTCTCGGCGTGCTCGTGCGCGGCACGGGTGTGGTCGCGCAGCGCGGCCGACAGGGGCGGGGTGAGGGCCGTCGTCATGGATCCGAGCCTTTCTGATGAGGAAGGCTCACCTTAATAAAGGTCCACCTCCGCTCGGATCAATCGAACGGTTGATCCGAGACTCCACCTCCCCACCACGCCAGGCCGACGAGAGCGAGCCGCCTCTCGCTGCGCGGATGCCCGCAGGGGGCACGAGCGCGATGTGACAGAATGGGGAGGTTGGCCCCCGACGTACCGGGGGGAAGACCCCGAACCAGGGAGCAAGACCATGAGCAAGCGCGCACGCAAGCGTCGCAGCCGCAAGGGCAAGGGCGCGAACCACGGCAAGAAGCCCAACGCCTGAGCATCTGCCGCAGACGCGAACGAAGGCCGACCACCCTCACGGGATGGTCGGCCTTCGTCATGCTCGGTTCGGCGTCAGGCCTCGTAGCCCACCTCGGTGCGCTCGTAGGTGATGCGCGTGAGGATCGACGAGCGCAGTTGCTCCGGCGCCTGCTCACAGGCGCAAGCGCGCTTGATGAGCTTCTTGAGCAGCATGTCGCGCTCGTACTCCGTCAAACACGGGGGGCAGTCGAGCAGGTGAGCCTTGATCTCCTCGTACTGCTCGGCCGTCAGCTCACCGTCGATGTAGGCGTAGAGACGATCGACGTACTCGGGGCACTTGTCGCTCATTTCTTCGCCCCCTTCGCGGTGTCCGCCTCACCCTTGAGGAAGCCGCGCCCACGCGCGTAGTCCTCGAGTTGTTCACGCAGCAGCTTGCGTCCGCGGTGCAGGCGCGACATCACGGTGCCGATCGGCGTGTCCATGATCTTGGCGATCTCCTTGTAGGGGAAACCCTCGACGTCGGCGTAGTACACCGCGAGACGGAAGTCCTCCGGCAAGGCCTGCAGCGCCTTCTTGATGTCGCTGTCGGGCAGGTGATCGAGCGCTTCGTTCTCGGCCGACTTCAACCCCGTCGACGAGTGCGCCTCGGCCCGCGCGAGCTGGTAGTCCTCCACCTCGGCGGCGTCGGACTCGAGCGGCTGACGCTGCTTCTTGCGGTAAGAGTTGATGTACGTGTTCGTCTGGATGCGGTACAGCCACGCCTTGAGGTTCGTGCCCGGCTTGTACTGGTGGAAGGCTGCGAACGCCTTCGCGAACGTCTCCTGCACGAGATCCTCGGCGTCGCTCGGGTTGCGCGTCGTGCGCAGGGCGGCGCTGTAGAGCTGATCGAGGTACGGCATCGCGTCACGCTCGAAGCGCGCGGCCCGCTCGGCCGGGGTCTCGGTACTCGGGTCGAAATCCTTGGAATCGGTGACGCTGCGTGGCGCCGCGCCGCCGTCTGGCTGCGGCGCGCCGAGGGCGTCGACCGTCGTGTTGTCTGTCATCGCGCTCAACCCTAGCGCGGGGTGCGGCGCGACACGAGACGCGCGCGTGCCCGCGCCACCGAAACCGGTGGTGAGGCTCAGCGCGGACGGTTCGACCGGAACCACGGGTGCTACCAGCATCGTGCTCACTTTCGACGTTCGAATGGCCCTCGTGGGCTTTCTGATTCGCCGTCGTCAACACGATGAGTGGGCTGCGCTATTCCCCGCCCCGCACTCGATATGAGTCAGGACGCGGCGGCCAGCCACCTGCGCACGGCGTCGACGACATCCTGCGGCTGCTTGCTGAATCCGTGCGGGCCCGCGACGGCGGCGACGTCGGCGCCGGGCAGCGCGGCGCGGATCGCGTCGGGGCCGCCGAAGGTGTCCGTGGCGCCTTGCACGACGAGCAGGGGAACGACCGCATCGAGCACGGCTTGCGCCTCGTCCGTGCGCCATTTCGACGGGTCGTCCGCCTTGCCCGGCGGCGCGAGCGGAAAAGCCAGCGCGACGACGGCGTCAGCGCCCGTCTCGACGGCGGTGCGGCACGCGACGCGGGCACCGGCCGAACGACCACCCTGCACGAAGCGGCCCGTGATCTCGCCCGCCTCGCGCAAGTGACTCACGACGGCGCGCCAACCCTCGTCGAGGGTCTTCGGGGGCGTGGCGATCTTGCGGCCCGCGAGCACCCAGGGCTGGTCGACGAGGACGACACGCCACCCGTCATCGGCGAGGTGGAGCAAGCCCCACAGGTCGGGCGTGTTCGTGCCCTTGCCGGCGCCGTGTCCGAGGACGAGTGTTCCGACGGGCTGGTGTTTGCCGGTCGTCGTGACCGCCGCAGTCTCAGCGTTCGCAGACTCGGTACTCGAGGACTCGGAGTTCTTCACCTCCGTGTTCGCGCGACCACCGACGGGATCGATGACGTAGGCGCGTGCCGACCCGGCGTCCGTCTCGATGTCAAGAACGCGGTGCGCTCGTTCCGGCGCGACAGACCGGGAGGGACGTGGTTCGGCGGTCACTTCTCGGCCCCGATGATCTCGCCGGTCGCGGGGTCGACGACGCCCACGAGGTCGGATTCGGGCGCGGGTTCGATGAGGCCTGGGCCGTTCGTCCGGTTCGAACTCACCGCGCGTGAGACGGGGTAGGCCTCGAAGGGGCTCGAATCGCCGGGCGTGAGGAACGTCGCGACGTCGGCGTCGTCGGTCAGCGTCGGGTCGAGCCACTCGGCCCATTGCTCGCGTTCGAGCGCGAGGGGCTGGCGATCGTGGATGCGGTCGAGGCCCTGCCCCGCGCTCGTCGTGATGATGGCGAACGTCGTCAGCCACGCGGCCGGGTCGCCGTCGGGCAGCGAACGATCGCACCAAAACTCGTAGAGGCCGGCGAATGCGACGTCCGTGCCGTCGACGCGGCGCATGTAGAACGGCTGCTTGCGCGGTTTGCCCTTGGCGTCGAGCGCCGTCGGTGACAGCTGCCACTCGTACCAACCCGACGCGGGCACGAGGCAGCGACGCACGCGGGCGGCCTTCGCGAACGACGGTTTCTCGAGCAACGTCTCAGCGCGCGCGTTGATCATGCGCACGCCACCCTTGGTGTCCTTCGACCACGAGGGCACGAGCCCCCACGTGAGGTGACGCAGCTGACGCTTCGCCTCGCCGCGCGAGCCGTCGTCGAGCCGCTCGGGACGGGTCAGGACGACGGGCGCCTGCTTCGTCGGCGCCATGTTGTAGTCGGGCTCACCGACAGGCGGGTTCTGCGGCGACGCGAGCAGCGACCGCGTCTGCTCGCCCGTCGCGTCGACGTCGACCTCGAACTCCTCGACCAACTCACCCGTGCTCGCACTGGCTGCGTATCTGCCGCACATGGGCCAAGCCTAAGAGGAGAGGTCGTCGTCTCACCCAGTCTTGCCCGGCTCCGGTGAAGAAAGCGACCATTCGCCGCCCGTCGTGCCTCCATCACTTCACCGAGCGCAACCGGCTTTCGGGCCCCCGGCGCTGCCCCTGCCCGTCTGGCACGCCCGGGTCTCAGGCGCGCCCGCTGCGCCACGACTGCAGGTCACGCTTTTGCTGGAGGTATTCGTCTGCACCGTCCGTCTCGAGCAGAAATCGATCAAGACCACGCAGAGCAGCGACCTTGCCGCCCTCGTCGATCTGGCCGGTCAGACGCAGCAGCGTGAATGCTCTCGCCACCACCCAGGTCGCTTCGTCAACTGCATCGAGGGGCGACGTGCCGATCGCGGCGGCCGACTCCCGCCATTCTTCGTCCGTGTCGTACATCTCTCGCAAGCGCGTGGAGGACGTCAGCTCGTCCCGACGGCTCTCCCACTCCGCAAGCACACCGGCGGCCCCGTCACTGCCGAACGGAGACCATTCATCTGCGGGGTCGTCGTAGATGGGGTGCGTGAAATGCGCCGCGAAGCGCGGGTGCGCTGGGTTCATCGCCCGGACCGCATCATTGACGCGCGCTGCACCCCCCACGAGCGTGGCGCCGCTGCGGTCATGCGCATCGCACCGACGTGAAGCGGCTCGGCTCACGTGATTCGTCAAGAAGAAAGCATCCGGAATCACACAACGCCTCCCCGCAGTGTCGAAAGACGGTGCCGGCTTGAACTTCCCCCTCACTTCGAACGACGGACCTGAATCGTCGACGTAGATGGAGCGTGCGATCCCCATGGCGATGGTGGGGGAAGCCTCGTCATGAGGAACGACGTAGAGGGAACGGCCATTCGCGTGACTCACGGCCAGGGTGTATCCCACTCCGCTATCCACGACGATGGTATGAATCAGCTTTGCCTCGCGGATCGCCCGGCTCTTCCTGACGGGGAGCTCCCTACGGAAGGAACGTTGATCGACTCCCGCGAGAATCCTTTCGAACTCCGTCGTGTCCTCGAAGGCCATCCCCTTGATGGCGTCGATCATCTGGCTCAAGTAGGACGGGGCCGATGGCTCGGTCGACAGGGTCATGTCACTCAGCCCGGCCTTCATCGCCCGATCAGAACCCGTCAGGTCGGCAGCCATGTACGCCCTCCGGCCGGTGAGAGGAGTGGCAAGCGCGCCCAAGGCCTTCGTGACGTGACCGGCCGCGACATAAGCGGTTCGGAGAGACTCTTCTGTCAGGTCCCATTCTCCGAAGGGGTCCCTGTCATCGATGGTGACGGTTCGAAGTCTTGCCATCGTGTGCATCTCCCTGCCCCTGGATGCGAGGACGGTCGCGTCCACGACGAGACATCATGTTAGTCGGCCCCCACGCGGCTCTGCGGGGGCCGATCGGGCAACTCCATCTGCGAGTTCGCCCACGGATCGGCCAGGATGGACCGCGCCCACTGCCCCACAGCGTTGGAGTGAGTCCGCAGCCGGGCGGCCGGTGGCAGTACAGGGCTCGCATGTTGTCGGTGGCGCCGACTAACGTGGGAGGCCAAGGCGTCGACGATCGACGCCGACCTTCACAGGAGGAGGAACCATGATCCGTCGCATCGCGCGTACCGCGCTCGCCAGCTACTTCCTCAACGAGGCGGCCAAGGCGTTCACCAACACGAAGTCGCAGGCCGCCGAGGCCGCGCCGTTCGTCGAGTTCGTCAGCCGCGAGAGCGGCAGCAAGGTGCCGAACGACCCCGAGATGATCGTCAAGGGCCAGGGCGCGCTCATGGGTGCCGCCGGCACCGCCCTCGCGCTCGGCAAGTTCCCGCGCCTGTCCGCGGCTCTGCTCGCACCGACGGTCGGCGCGAACGCCTACATGCACGAGGCGTTCTGGGCCGAGAAGGACCCGGAGGTGAAGGCACGCAAGCAGTCCAACTTCTTCCGCACTGCTGCCATCGTCGGTGGCGTGCTGCTCGCCGCCGCCGACACCGCGGGCAAGCCGGGCCTCGCCTGGCGTACCTCGCACGGCGTCGACGTCACGCGCCGTGAGGCCAAGCGCGCCGCGAAGACGGCTCGTCGCGAGGCCAAGCTCATGGCCGCCGTCGCCGGGAGCAAGCTGCCCTCATGACCTCCGGCAGTACGAGCGCTCGCGCAGCGGGCCTCGACATGAAGAACTCCGACATGACGACCACCGCCGCGACGAGCGCCGCTTCCGCGAACCCGACGAGCGACTGGCCCGCACCTCGCGCGGACCGGCCGGTCGTCGGCGCGTTCAGCGTCCCCGGCTCGAAGTCCCTGACGAACCGCTACCTCGTCCTCGCCGCCCTCGCCGACGACGACTCTCTCCTGCGGGCGCCGTTGCGCTCGCGCGACACCCTCCTCATGGCGCAAGCACTGCGCGCGATGGGCGTCCAGGTCGAGGACGTGCCCGGAGACTCCCCCGAGGGCGACGACTGGCACGTCACTCCTGCACCCTTTCGGGGCCCCGCACAGGTCGACTGCGGCCTCGCCGGCACCGTCATGCGCTTCCTCCCGCCGGTCGCCGCCCTCGCGGACGGGCCGGTCGCCTTCGACGGCGACGAGCACGCCCGCAATCGCCCCATGGGTCCTGTCCTGCAGGCCCTCGCCGACCTCGGCGTCCGCATCGACGACGACAGCCGCCGCGCACTGCCGTTCACCGTCCACGGCACCGGAGCCGTCACGGGCGGGCGCGTCGAGGTCAACGCCTCGACGAGTTCGCAGTTCGTCTCCGCACTGCTGCTCTCCGGCGCGCGCTTCGACGAGGGCGTGACGATCGTCCACACCGGCGCAACGCTGCCGAGCATCCCCCACATCGACATGACGGTCGAGGTGCTGCGTGACGCGGGCGTCGTCATCGAGGTCGGTGACGACGTCGACGCCGACGGGCGCGGCAGCTACGCGTGGAGCGTCGAACCCAGCGACATCCGCGCGCTCGACGTCATGGTCGAGCCCGACCTGTCGAACGCTGCCCCCTTCCTCGCGGCGGCCGCCGTCACGGGTGGCGAGGTGTTCATGGCCGACTGGCCGACGTTCACGACGCAGCCGGGCGATCACATCCGTGGCGTTCTCGAGCGCATGGGCTGCAAGGTGACGCTCGATCGTGACGGTCTGCGTGTGCGCGGCCCCGAAAGCGGTCGTCTGCGGGGCATCGACGTCGACCTCACCGAAGCGTCCGAGCTGACGCCCGTCGTCGTCGCCCTGTGCGCGCTCGCCGACGGTGGCAGCCGCATCCGCGGCGTCGCCCACATCCGCGGCCACGAGACCGATCGACTCGCGGCGCTCTCGCGCGAGTTCACGGCGATCGGGGCGCAGGTGCACGAGACCGAGGACGGTCTTGTCATCACCCCGGTGCCGCGAGAAGTGCTGCACGGCGGGCTGTTCCACACGTACGACGATCACCGCATGGCGATGGCGGCTGCGGTCGTCGGGCTCGTCGTTGACGGCATCGTCGTCGAGAACGTCGGCACGACCGCCAAGACGCTGCCGCACTTCGACCGGCGGTGGGAGGCGCTGCTCGACGGCACGAGTGCGGCGCACGAGCCGGCGCTGCAGCGGACGGTCTGAGATGGCGAGTCGCAACTGGAGTGAGTCCGACGTGCGCGTGCGCCCCAACCGCAAGGGATCTCGGCCCCGCACGAAGGATCGCCCCAAGCACGCCGACGCCGTCATCGGCATGGTGACGGGTGTCGACCGCGGCCGCTGGTCGGTCCTGCTCGACGGACGGCAGATCACGGCGATGCGCGCCCGCGAGCTGACGCGCACGCCCATCGTCGTCGGTGACCGTGTTGCGCTCGTCGGCGACACGAGCGGTCACGAGGGCTCGCTCGCGCGCATCGTGCGCGTCGAGGAACGCTCGAGCGTGCTGCGCCGCACCGCCGACGACACCGACCCGTACGAGCGCGTCATCGTCGCGAACGCCGACCAGCTCGTCATGGTGACGGCGGTCGCGAACCCCGAGCCGCGGACCGGCCTCATCGACCGCTGCCTCGTCGCCGCCTACGACGCGGGGCTCGACCCGCTGCTCGCGCTGACGAAGGCCGACCTTGGCGACCCGGCGCCGTTCCTCGCGAACTACGCCGACCTCGACGTGCCGCACAGCGTCACGTCGGCGCACGAGCTGAGCGACGCCCAACGGGACGAGCTGATCGCGTCCGGTGGTCGTGTCGCCCGTGACCTCGACGGTCTCGACGACCTGCGCGCCCGCCTCGCCGGGCGTGTCAGCGTCCTCGTCGGGCACTCCGGCGTCGGCAAGTCGACACTCGTCAACGCCCTCGTTCCGGATGCCGCGCGCACGACCGGCCACGTCAACGACGTGACGGGACGCGGGCGCCACACCTCGACGTCGGCGATCGCCCTCGAACTTCCCGGGCCGGAGGGCGGCTGGATCATCGACACCCCCGGCATTCGTTCGTTCGGCCTCGCACACATCGACCCGACGACGATCGTCGACCACTTCCCTGAGCTCGCCCCCGGCACTGCCGAATGCCCACGCGGCTGCTCGCACGACGAGGCAGACTGCGCGCTCGACGCCTACGTCGCCGCGGGTCACGCCGGCACGACGGGCCCGGCGCGCCTGGCGTCGTTGCGTCGTCTGCTGCGCTCGCGCCACGTGCCCGACAAGGACGAGCACCTCGAGCGACGCTGAACCCGACCGCGGGGTAGACGAGTGAGCACTCACTCGCCTACCCCGCCACCGCGTGCTCGCGGTGCCGGCGAGCCGGTAGCGTGGGCGCAATGAGCGACACCCTGCGCGACCCCAGCCCGTACCACGACGACCTGCGCCTGGCCCACGTCCTCGCCGACTCGGTCGAAGAGATCACGATGTCGCGCTTCGGCGCCGCCGACCTGCAGGTCGAGTCGAAACCCGACCTCACCCCCGTGACGGAGGCCGACCGCGAGGCCGAACGCGTCATCCGCGAGAACCTCAAGCGCGCGCGCCCGCGCGACGCCATCAAGGGTGAGGAATTCGGCACGAGCGGCGACGCCGATCGGCTGTGGATCATCGACCCCATCGACGGGACGAAGAACTACGTGCGCGGTGTGCCCGTCTGGGCGACCCTCATCGCCCTCGTCGACGCGGGCACGCCCGTCGTCGGTCTCGTCGCCGCACCCGCACTGCACCGCCGCTGGTGGGCCGCGCAGGGCACCGGCGCGTGGACCGGACGCAGCCTCACGAGCGCGACGTCGATCAGCGTCTCGAAGGTCGACAGGCTGGCGGACGCCTCTCTCAGCTATTCCTCGTTCAACGGCTGGGCCGAACGTGGCAAGGACATGGACCTGTTCCGCCTGTCGAAGGAATGCTGGCGTTCACGCGCCTACGGCGACTTCTTCTCGCACATGCTCGTCGCGCAGGGAAGCGTCGACATCGCGCCCGAACCGGAGCTCGAGGACTACGACATGGCGGCGCTCGTGCCCATCGTCACCGAGGCGGGCGGCCGCTTCACCGGCCTCGACGGACGCCCCGGCTGCTGGAGCGGCAACGGCGTCTCGACGAACGGCCTGCTCCACGACGAGGTGCTCGCTCGTCTCGGCGACGACTCCCCCGCGCCGTCCCTCATCCCGGGCGAGTGACGACGACGGCGCCCCGCTCGCGTGAGCGGGGCGCCGTCGCGCATCGCACGGATTCGTGCGACCGGAATCAGGCCTTCGGCGTCTCAGACTGCTTCTCGAGCGCCGGCGCGTCCGCACCGTCAGCGGCTTCGAGCTGCGCGCTGCCCTTCGACAGCTCGAGCAGGCCGGGCACCTCGACGCTCGGGTGGTACTTCTCCCCGAGTTCGGCGATCGCGAGACGCGCGTGGACCTGCTGCTCCGTGGTGGTGCGCTCGTCGCGGCTGTCGCTCGCGAACGCGACGGCCCAGCTCAGCATCGTCGACAGGCGCGACTTGAAGCCGATGATGTAGACGAGGTGAACGCCGAGCCACATGAGCCACGCGATGAACCCCTCCGTCTCGAGGCGGCCCACCTTCGTCACGGCCGAAAAACGGGAGATCGTCGCCATCGAGCCCTTGTCGAAGTACTTGAACTTCGCCGGGGCCGGCTCACCCTTGACGCCCGCGAGGATCGACTTGGCCGCGAACTTTCCGCCCTGGATCGCCACCTGCGCGACGCCGGGCAGCTTGTCGAGGCTCATCATGTCGCCGACGACGAAGATCTCCGGGTGGCCGGGCAGCGTCAGGTCGGGCTGCACGGCGACGCGCCCGGCGCGGTCGACCTCGGCGCCCGTCTTGTCACCGAGCAGCTTGCCGAGCGGGCTCGCGGCGACGCCTGCGGCCCACACCTTGCACGCGGAGTCGATGCGGGTGACGGTGCCGTCCTGCGTCTTCATCTCGATGCCCGTGGCGTCGACATTCGTCACCATCTGCCCGAGCAGCACCTCGACGCCCATGCTCTCGAGCTGCTTCTTCGCCTTCTCGCCGAGGTTCTTGCCGAACGGCGGCAACACCTGCGGCGCCGCATCGACGAGGACGATGCGCGCGTCCTTGGGGTTGATGTGGCGGAAGTCCTCGGCGAGGGTGCGGTTGGCGAGTTCGCTGATCTGCCCGGCCATCTCGACGCCCGTCGGGCCGGCCCCGACGACGACGAACGTCAGCAGCGTGCGCACGTCGTCCCACTCACCGGCGGCCGCGGCCAGTTCCGCTGTCTCGAAGGCACCGAAGATGCGACCTCGCAGCTCGAGCGCGTCGTCGATGCTCTTCATGCCGGGCGCGAACTCGGCGAAGTGGTCGTTGCCGAAGTACGACTGCCCCGCGCCGGCCGCGACGATGAGCGAGTCGTAGTCGTACGTCTGGGTCGAGTCGAGCAGTTGCGCGAAGACGCGCTTGTTCTCGACGTCGATGTCGCTGACCGTGCCCAGGAAGACCTCGACGTTCTTGACCTTCTTGAGCACCTCGCGCGTGCTCGGGGCGATGACGCCCTCGCTGAGGATGCCGGTCGCAACCTGGTACAGCAGCGGCTGGAACAGGTGATGCGTCGTCGAGGAGATGAGGACGACGTCGACGTCCTCGTCCTTGAACTGGGTCGCGGCGAACAGACCGCCGAAGCCGGAGCCGATGATGACGACGCGGTGGCGCGTGGCGCTCTTGTGTGCAATACCCATGGATTCCTCGCAGATCTCGCGTGCGTGTCGCCTGGCCCGATCACGCTTGGACGCTGCCCCCAGCTTACTCATTCCCGACGCCCACCCATGGGTGTGTCGCGGCCGGTAGGCTGCCCCATGACACGGGCGCGCCCGACCACCGACATCGGCGGGCCGACACCCGGATGACAACGACGGATCGACGTAGGACCGGACGGCGCCCCGCGCCGCGAACGGAGTGGACGATGAGCGAACGAGGCCGCGAGCCGTACCCCATCCAGTGGAACGCGCCCGCCACGGGCACCGCGCAGCCGGCGTGGGCCGGGCCGCGACCAGATGCCCAGCTCGACGCGCCCGCCGCGCAGGCTGACGCTCCGGCCACCGGTGGCCGTTCGTCGGGCGATGCCCCGGCCGCGCCGCAGCAGAGGGATGCGCGACAGACGGACGCGAGCTCGGCCGACGAGCAGGGCGTCGGCCCGGCCGCTCCCGGGCAGCTCGGCAACCCGTGGAACGACGCCCAGCCCGCCGCCACGCCCGTGGGGTGGGCAGGCGAACAGCAGCCCGCCGGGCGGCCTGCGCCCGGCGATGCAGGTCAGCACGCGGCGCCCTCGGCGCCTCACGCGGTGGGCTCCGACCCCGCTGACGGTGCATCCGAGTCGCCGCGCCACGACCAGGCCGACGGCGACGCCGACCAGGCACCCCGCGGGGGTGCCTCACCCGTCGGAGCCGTGCCCGCGCCGGCAGCCGACGCGCAGGCGGCGAGCCCGTCGAACGGCTACCCGTCGGCACCTCCGTCGGGTGGTTACCCGTCCGCACCTCCGTCTGGGGGCTATGCGTCGGCTCCCCCGTCGAACGGGTACTCCTCGAGCGGGTACGAGTCGGCGCCGCCTCAGGTCGTCGGCCAGAACGACGATCTGCCGGAGGACTCGCTGACGATCGGCCGCAGCCGCAGCAACAGCATCGTGCTCGACGACATGCTCGTCTCGCGCCGACACGTCGTCATCACGGCGGAGGATGAGGGTCTGCTGCTGCGCGATCTCGGGTCGCGCAACGGCACGTTCGTCAACGGGCGCCGCGTCGAGCAGACATTGCTGCACGAAGGCGACCGCATCGGCATCGGCGCCTCCACCTTCGAGGTGCGCGACGGCTGGCTCGTCTCGGTCTGAGCCGCGAACACCCGTCCGGACCGGCCGCGATCCAACCTGGACATCGACCACAGCAGCGCCCGTGGGCGCTGGAACGCTCCGGGAGGGAAGCGTGGGAATACAAGAACTGACGGTGCAGGTCGACGGGCACGTCGTGCGGTTGCAACCAGGTGAGAGCGCGACGATCGGCCGCGGCCGCGACTGCGACATCACGATCGTCGACGTCGACGTCTCACGACGCCACGCTCAGGTGAGCGCGCAGGGCGAGGGATGGCAGGTGCGTGACCTCGACAGCTCGAACGGCACCTGGGTCGACGGCCAGCGCGTGCACGGTTACCGCGATCTGCGCGGTGGTGAGGACGTCCGACTCGGCGGGCCCCGTGGGACGCGAGTCCAGTTCTCGCGAAGTTCCACCCCAGCAGGTGAGCAGGTCGCGCGCAGTGTCGACCCGAACGGCGCGAGCCCGTCACAGGCCCCGCCTGAGGCAACCTCGATCTCCGTGCCGATGCCGCGTCGCAGCAGCGGCGCTTCGAGCGCTGCGCCCACGCCCGACGCCACGACCGGTTCGAGCCTGAAGACCGGCCCGATCCGGCTGCCCCGCCCCCCGCAGGCCCCCGCCGAGCGACGTGCGAGCGGCGACGTGTTCCAGGGATGGACCGGGCAGCTCGAGCCCGAACCCACCGGCCGCCTGACCGTCCAGGGCGCCGTCCCGCAGGCCATGGCCCTGCCGTCGGGCACCATCACCATCGGTCGCGGCACCGAGAACGAGATCGTCGTGCGCGACCTGCTCGCGAGCCGGCGTCACGCCCGCCTCGTGCCGCAGGGCGACAGCTTCGCCGTCGAGGATCTCGGCAGCAGCAACGGCACCTACATCAACGGTGCGCGCATCACCCGCGGCACCTTGCGCGAGGACGACCTGCTCGCCGTCGGCCACACCCGATTCACGTTGAAGAACGGGCGTCTCGTCGCGAGCGAGGACGAAGGTGACGTCACCTTCGTCGCCAACCACCTGTCGTTCTCGCTGCCCGACGGCAAGAAGCTGCTCGACGACGTCAGTTTCGGCCTCGAAGGATCGAGCCTCGTCGCCGTCATCGGCCCCTCGGGTGCGGGCAAGTCGACGCTGCTCAAGGCCCTCATCGGTGCCCAGAAGGCTACCGAGGGCGAGGTCTACTACGACGGACGAGACCTCTACGACAACTACGAGGATCTGCGCCACCGTATCGGCGTCGTCCCGCAGGACGACGTCGTCCACCCCGAGCTGACGGTCCGTCAGGCCCTGCGGTACGCGGCCGAGCTGCGCTTCCCCGCCGACCTCGATCGTGAGTCGCGCGAGGCCCGCGTCGAGGAGGTCATCGACGAACTGGGGCTGACGGAGCACGCCACCACCCAGGTCTCACGCCTGTCCGGTGGCCAACGCAAACGCACATCCGTTGCCCTCGAGCTGCTGACGCGCCCGTCGCTGCTCTTCCTCGACGAACCGACCTCCGGCCTCGACCCGGGCCTCGACAAGCGCGTCATGCTGACGCTGCGCGGCCTCGCCGACGGCGGCCGCACCGTCGTCGTCATCACGCACAACGTCGCGAGCCTCGGCGTGTGCGACCGGGTGCTCATGCTCGCACCGGGCGGACGGGTCGCCTACTTCGGCCCGCCCGACGAGATGCTGCCCTACTTCTCGGCGAGCGATCACGCCGATGTGTTCAACACCGTCACCGACGACCCGCAGCGCTCGCAGGACGTGTTCCGCTCCTCGGCGATGATGGACAGCCAGGTGTCCGCTCCCCTGAGCGCGCCGCGCCCGTCCGCGTCGTCGCAGCGGGACGTGCCACCGCGTCAGCAGTCGATCTTTCGTCAGCTGTCGACGCTCATCCGACGCCAGTTCAGGGTCATCGCGGCCGACCGCGGCTTCGTCGCCTTCATGCTGCTGCTCCCCATCGCCCTCGCGGGCCTGGCGATGCTCGTACCGGGCACGCACGGGCTGAAGACGGTCTTCTTCGAGCAGGAACTCATCGCCAACGGGGGCGACCCCGGCAAGGTGACGCTGCGGGCTGAAGGAACCCAGATCATGACGCTCATCGTCATGGGATCGGTCTTCATGGGGTTGGCCGCCACCATCCGCGAACTCGTCGCCGAGCGCCCGATCTTCTTGCGGGAGAAGGCCGTCGGACTGTCACCCTTCGCCTACATCGGCAGCAAGGTCGTCACGTACGGGCTGCTCGTCGCGGTGCAGTGCGCCATCCTCGTCCTGCTCGTCATCGCGGGCAAGGGCGCGCCGACCGCCCCCGTCGCGCTCGCCAACACGACGCTCGAGACGTTCGTCCTCGCCTTCCTGACGGGGCTCGCGGCTGTCGCGATCGGCCTCGCGTTGTCGAGCTTCGCGAAGACGAACGAGCAGGTCATGCCGATGCTCGTCATCGTCATCATGGGCGCGCTGGTCTTCTCGGGTGGGCTGTTCGATCTCGACAGCCAGCTCATGCGCGGCCTCGGCAGCATCTTCCCGAGCCGCTGGGGCCTGGCCATGGGTGCCCAGACCGCCGACGTCAAGACGAGCATGACGATCCCCGGCCGTTCCCGCTCGTGGGATCCGTTCTGGGTGCGGGACACCGACCACTGGCTCATCGCCGCGGCCGCGCTGATCGCCATCTTCGTGGTCGGCACGACCATCGCCTGGTGGAGCTCGCGCCGCCGCAAGAGCATGTGAGGCCCGCCGGGCTCACGAGTCCTCGAACATCGCCCGGAAACGCGTCAGCCACGACGCGTTTCCGAGCGATGTTCGTCAGGGAGTGTTCCGTCAGTAGCGCAGGTCGCTCCACACGCCGGCATGATCAGTGCCGGGGACGGTGAAGGTGCCCGCATCGACGGGCACGAAACCACGCGTGAGGATGTGGTCGATCTGGGCGAACGGCGGCACGACGGCGTCCTGCGGCCACGTCGGCGGCCAGTTGCCATGCTGGGCGGGAAAGGCGTCGATGAGTCCATCCGCGAGATGCCGGAACGCCGGGTGCGCCGTCGAGGCGTTGAAATCGCCCGCCATGACGAGGTGCGGCGCGTTCTCGCCGCGTTGCCAGCGTCCCAGCGCCTCGAGCTGCGGGCGCCAGTGGTTCGCGCCGTCCTGCAGCGGCGGGTAGGTGTGCACGCCGTGCACGGTGACATCGGCGCCGGGTGCTGCGACCGTCACGATCGGCATCTGCAGATCGTAGGGGCCGAGGTGGCGGCCGTCGTCAAGCGTGTGCAGCGGGTAGCGCGACAGGACGGCCGTGCCGCGTGAGCCGTCGTCGACGAGCCCCGAGGCGCGGTACGGCAGCCGCCCACCCAGACCCGCGGCGTCGAGCAGGCGCAGCTTCACGGCCGTTGTCTCGGGCATGACGACGACGTCCGGGCGCACCCGGGCGACCTCAGCGGCGACGGCGCCTGCGTCAGCGCCTCCGAACTCGAGGTTGAGCGCGAGGACACGCAGGTGCCGCTGGCCGGCAGCATGCTGCACCGACGACGGCGGGCTCGGATGCTGCGCGAGTGCCACGCCTGCCGCCGTTGCGGCGACGAGCATGGGAAGCGCCGCGAGGAGCGCCGCGCGCCGGCGTACGAGCACCGCCGCGACGAGCATCACCGCGGCGATCAGCACCCAGACCGGCGTGAGCGCCTGCAGAACGGGCACGACGTTACCGATGAGCACGTCGCACCACATGAGAGCGCACAGCGCGGCAGTGAGCAGGCACGCGAGCGCGATGACGACACCGAGCACGCGACGAACGCGGCCTGCGGGCCTCGTCACCCAGCGTTTCGACTTGCTTCCCGACCGATCCTCGACGGCGCTTCGCCCGAATCGTGCCCTTGGCCAGCTCGAGCCGCCCTTCTCTTGATCATCGACCGCGTTCACCGTGGTCAACGCAGGTGAGTTGCCGGCATGCCCTCCGGCGCACTGATCACCGTCGGCCTGCGCACCCTGATCACTCACCGCGCTCCCCCGTGACGCAGGCGCTCCATCTCACGGCGGTCTTTCTTCGTCGGACGCCCAGCGCCGCGGTCACGCACCGGGATCTGCGGGATGGTCTCGCGCTGGCGCGGCGGCGTCGACTCGACGTAGCACTGCGCCGCGACGGGCGCCCCGACGCGCTTCTTGACCAGGCCCGTGACATGCACGATGCGGTCGAAGCCCTGCTGCCGCACGCGGAGATCGGCGCCCACCGTCACGCTCGTCGACGGCTTGACGGTCGCACCGTTCATGCGGACGTGCCCGGCGCGACACGCGGTCGTCGCCGCCGAGCGGGTCTTGTACAACCGGACAGCCCACAACCAGGCATCGATGCGGACGCTGCCCTCCACCCCCGACGTCATGCTCATGGGCGCCAGGGTAAGCCACCTCCCTGCACCGACGCTGGGCCGGCTCGCAGATCTCGCGGCGCCCAGCCGGATGGCGACTGACTCACAGGGAGGCACGTCATACGCTGCTTCCCTGTGAGTTCGTCGCCATCCTGCGTTGGGCTCGCCCGCGGCATCGTCCTACGACCGGGCGCGCATCGTGGCGTCTCGACCCTGAGCACCTGCCCCCGTGCTCGTCGCTGATCGCGCTCGTCGCTCGCCGCTCATCGGGCGCGGCGCAGGCGGCGCGTCGCGCTCAGCAGTGCACCCGCCGCACCGGGGAACGACACGACCAGCGCGCCCGGGTCGCGATCGCTCGATACGTGGTCGGTCTCGACGACCGGGCCGACGCCCGGAGGCGTCTGGCTGGGGCGCCTCGCAGGTGGCAGCAGCGTCGAGCTCGGGTGGGTCGCCGGAATCGAACCGTCCTCGACCGGCCCGGTCGGTGACCATCCGGACGTGGGTGTACCGCCGGCCGGAGTACCGCAGTGCAGGTCCGTCGCGATCTTCGCAGCGACCGCGCCGGTGCGGGGGTCGACGAACGCGAGTGTGTGGCGCCCGTCCGGCACCCCGAGTGCGCCATAGTCATGGCTCGCGGGCCGAACCTGAGCGCCCGCGTAGCCGACCCCGTCGAGGGTGACGTTCCACCGCGCCGGCGTGTTCGCGAAGTTGACGACCCACCCCGGCATAGCCGTGGCCCCTGTCACACGTCGTGCCGAGGAACGCGGCGGCCGCCGGGTAGGTGACACCGATGCTTCCGGCGATGTCGCGTCGTTTCCCCGCCGTCCCGTGCTTGATGGCCCGGGCGAGCATCGCGTCGTCGGAGGTCGCCGCAGCCGCGCTCGTGGGCACGGGCATCCCGAAGCCCTTCGCAGGCACCGCGGGCGTCGAGCTCACACGATGGCTCAGGTTCGAGCCGCGAGCAGGTGGCATGCCGGTGAATCGGCCGGCGACCGGACGACGTCAACGCGTCGGGTGCGGCTCTGTTGCCCGTCTGCTGCGCGCGATCGCGGCGGCGAGCGTCAGGAGGATCGTCAGGCTGAGCACCGGGACGGCCTCGCTGATGAAGGTCTCGAGAGGGTCGTGGTGCAGTTCGGCTCCGTTGTCGCGCGGCACGCTCTGGTACATCCCGGTGAGCACCCAGAGCCCGAGCAGGAAAGCCTGCGCCGCGATCGCCGGGTACAGCCCCTTGGCCCAACCGCGCGTCGCGAGGATCGCCCACACGGCGAACAGCGGAACGAGGACGAGGTGGTGGTACCAGGTGATCGGGCTGACCGCGCCCGTCGTGACGAAGATGACCAGGACCGCGCCCACGTCGTCGTCACGACGCAGCAGCGCGGCCGTGACGAACACCCCCGCGACGAGCGCCGCCGCGATGACGAGCAGGCGGACGAGGCCGGCGCCCGACACGTCGTGCATGACGCGCGCGACGAGGCCCGACAGCGACTGGTTCCACTCACTCTCCGGCGCGCCGGGCCGGCTCGTGTCCCACAACGCCGACGTGAAGTACGTGACGACCTCGTGCGGCAGCACGATCGCCGAGACGCCAACGGTGACGACGCCCGCCCCCAGCGCGCGCAGGGCGCTCGCGTGGTCGCGGCTGAACAGGCGCGGGACGGCGGCGAGCGCCGGCGTCACCTTGACTCCCGCAGCCAGGCCGGTGAGCACGCCTGACAGCCGACCCCCCGCGAGGCGCCGGCGGCCGAGACCGAGGTAGTCCTCGACGACGAACCAGGCCATGACGAGGTTGATCTGGCCGAAGGCGAGCGTGCCGCCGACGGCGTCCGAGCGCGCGGCTAGCAGCACCCCACCCGCGGCGGCGAGGGGCGTGAGGGCTCCCGTCGCCAAGCCGGGGGCCGGGGCTCGCTCCCCCAGCCTCCACTGTGCGATCGAGCGATCCGCGAGCAACCAGCAGATGCGGAACAGTGCGACGAGGCTGCCGAGCGTCAGCAGCGCCGTCGCGACAGACCGCGCCAATGCGGCGAGCGGCGCGAAGGCCAGGACGGCGAACGGCGGATAGGTGAACGGCCAGCCGTCACCGAACCGGCCCTCGTACAGATCGGCTGTGCCGTTCAGCGTCTTCGTCGTCGCGTCGAGGTAGATGCGAGTGTCGAACAGCGTCCAGTTCCAGGAGCGCAGCTGCAGGATGGCGCTGACGGTCACGAACGCGCAGGCGAGCAGGTACACGAGCCACGCCTCGCGACGAAACGAACGCCCCATGAACTCCCCCTCGTCCGGCCACCTCGAGCGGCCGGCCTGCTCGACAGTGAGCCACCGTCGGCGCACTGAACTCGATGTCATCACCACGACGATCTCACGACAAAAAAGCCCGCCGCCTCTGAGATCAGAAGCGGCGGGCCACGTGGTAGCGGGGACAGGATTTGAACCTGCGACCTCCGGGTTATGAGCCCGGCGAGCTACCGAGCTGCTCCACCCCGCGTCGGTATGCCTTAACCCTACGATCAGATGAACAAAGAATGCAAATCGGATGCCGCGTGAGCCTCGTCACCCCTCGCGAGACGCCTCCGCGCTGTGCCCTGCTCGAGCGTCTGCCCACGTTTTCCCCTGCGTGCAAGCGCACCCGGGTGCACTTGAGCGCAAGAGGATGCGAGTCGTCACGGAGCCGTGGAGATGGTCGTGCCGGGTGGTCGCCGCCAGGCCACGTCATCAGGTCAGCGTCGCCTTGAGCGCCTCGACGAGCCCCGGCGCGATGTTCGTGCCGATCGCCACCTTGTCGTCATCGTCCTCGGCACGACGTCGCACGAGGGTGATGATCTCGCCGTTGCGCAGCGCCGCGACGAGCAGGCGCACGTCCTCACGCTGCTCGTGGGTCGCCAGCCGCTGCGCATTCGTCCCGCCGCGACCGAACGTCTCGATCTCGGCCTGCGGCGGCACGATGATGCGCTCGACCGCGAGCGCCACCCCGTCGACGTCCGCCGGCCAAGCCGTGTGCCCTAGCGCCTTCTCGAGGTCGTCACCGCGGATGACTCCCTCCTGCTCGATCGCGGAGAACTCGTCGGGGTCGACGTCGCCGAGCATCGCCGCGAGGGCCGGCTGACGACGCAGCAGCTCACCGTTGCGGGCGAGGGAGAACAGGCGCGCCGGTTGACCCCACCCGTCTGTCGCGACGTGCGCCTCGGTCTCGAGAGCAGCGCGGGTGAGAGGGGACAGCACGGGCTTGACGGCACTCATGCGACCCATCGTAGGGGCGTTCAGCCGCAGCGCGGCAGCCCCTGCGTCGAACCGTCGGCGACGTGCTCGACCGTCGAGATGGCGTCCTTGATCGTCGCGACGCGGTAGACGTCAAGCCCGTTCGGCACGTGGCCCTTCAGTTCGGCGCAGTTGTCGGCCGGGGCGAGGAACGCCGTCGCACCGGCCTGGCGCGCGCCGACGACCTTCTCACGGATGCCGCCGATCGCGCCGACGTCACCGGCTGAGTCCATCGTGCCCGTGCCCGCGATCTGCTTGCCACCGGTGAGCGCACCGGGCGTCAGTTCGTCGTAGATCGCGAGGGCGAACATCGTGCCGGCGCTAGGGCCGCCGACGTCGCCGACGGAGATGTTCACCTTGAACGGCATCGTTGCCTTCGGATTGAGCGTCAGCCCCATGACGGCGCGGTCGTCGACCTTCGTCGTCGGCACGGCGAACGTCATCGCCTTGCCGTCGCGGGTGATGCCGAGCTGCACCTTCTGGCCCGGCGTGACCTTCTTCATCTCGCGCTGCAGCGACAGCGAATCCGCAATCTTCACCCCGTTGACGGAGACGATGACGTCCTTGACGCGCAGCAGCTTCTTCGCCTCGCTCGCCGAGTCGGAGATGCCGGCGATCTCGATCATCTCGGGCACGTCGTAGCCCGCCTGACGCGCGGCGACGACCTCGGCCGACGACTGCGACCCCGTCATCTCCGCCTCGTTCTGCTGCTGCACCTGCTCCCGCGTGGTCTGCGGCGCGAACAGCTGCGACTCTTCGTAGATCTGCGCGTGATCGTCGAGTTTCGCGAGCCCGTACTCGATGAGGCTGGGGCGGTTGCCGGGGCCGCCGACCATCGAGACCGTCGTGAAGTGCAGGCCGCCCGAGGTCGGGTAGGTCTTCGCGCCGCTCAGCGTCAACACCTTCTTTCCCTCGAAGGTGCCGAGGGTGTTCGGCGCCGGGCCGGGGCGCAGGATGACGTAGGGCACCTTGATGCCGAAGCCTGCGACCACGGCGAGGAGCACGACGACGAAGATCGCCAGCATCACCTTGGTCCGCGTGCGCATCGACGCCCAGCGTGACGGGCGGCGCTCGGCCGCGTCGACGGTTCGGGAACTCATGGGCGCCTCTCGCTGTTGTACGTCACGAAGGAGTCGAACAGCCGTCATCCTCTCACCTGCCCACAGCGGCGCGGGCGCCCGCTCAGGCCTGCCCGCCGCACGCGCGGCGCCGACGACGGCCGGTAGTGTCGGCTCCAGACGGACACGAACCTCTCGGAAGGTGCGCACCATGGCTGATGACCACAACCCGATGAACCCCTACGGCGGCCGCAAGGACGACGACGAGCGCGGTGACGCGAACGGCGGCGACGGTCTCGAGGAGATGCTGCGCGGCCTCATGGGTGGGGGCACGCCCGACCCGCAGATGATGGATGCGCTGCGCCAGATGGGCATGGGTTCGATGGACCCGGCGCAGATGGGGATGATGCAGGCGCAGCTGCAGGCGATGATGAGCGGCGACTCGGGCTCGGCGTTCAACGAACAGCTCGCGGCGAACGTCGCGCGCCAGGTCGTCTCCGCGGAGGGTGACCCGAGCGTGCCCACCTCGACGAAGAGCGACGTCGCGCAGGTCGCGGCCGTCGCCAACCTGTGGCTCGACGCGGTCACCGACTTCGCCGCTCCCGGCGCCCCGGCCCGTGCCCTGTCGCGCAGCGAATGGGTCGAGGCGACGATGCCGACCTGGCGCAAGGTCGTCGAACCCGTCGCGGGCGGCGTCGGCAACGCCGTCGCAGACGCGATGATGAAGCAGCTCGGCTCGTTCGACGCGAGCGACCTGTCGCAGCTCGGCATCCCCGAGGGCATGTTGCCGCCAGGCTTCGACATCTCCAGCCTCAGCGCTCAGATGACGCCGATGCTCAAGCAGATGAGTGCGCAGATGTTCGGCGTGCAGGTCGGCCAGGCCATCGGCGCGCTCGCGAAGGAGAGCGTCACCGGCACCGAGGTCGGCCTGCCGCTGCTGCGCCCCAACGCCGTCACGATCCTGCCGCACAACGTCGCGTCGTTCGCCGACGGCCTCGAGCTCGACGCCGGCGAGGTGCACCTCTACCTCGCGGTGCGCGAGGCCGCCCGCGTGCGCCTGTACGAGCGCGTGCCGTGGCTCGACGCGGCCCTCATCGCCGCCGTCCAGACGTACGCCGGTGACATCCGCATCGACACCGACGCCATCGAGGAGAAGCTGCGCGACATCGACCCGCAGGACGCCGAGGCCCTGCAGGGAGCGCTCGCCGGCAACCTGTTCTCCCCCGAACCGTCGGATGCGCAGAAGCGCACGCTCGCTCACCTGGAGAACCTGCTCGCTCTCGTCGAGGGGTGGGTCGACGTCGTCACCGACGCCGCGGTCGCGCAGCACCTGCCGAACGCCGCGGCCCTCGCCGAGGTCGTGCGTCGCCGTCGCGCCTCCGCCGGCCCGGCCGAGAAGGTCTTCAGCTCGCTCGTCGGGCTCGAACTGCGCCCGCGCCGCCTGCGTGAAGCGGCAGCGCTGTGGACGCAGCTGACCGACGCGACGGACGCCGCCACCCGCGACGGCGTGTGGTCGCACCCCGACCACGTTCCCAGCGCCACTGACCTCGACGACCCGTCGACGTTCATCGCGCGCGCGAGCGGCGAGGAGACTCCCGAGACGGGCCGCGATGAGATGGACGACGCCCTCGACGCGCTGCTGGCCCAGGGGCTCGCCGAGATGGGCGAGTCGAGTTCGGCCGGCGGTGAAGGCTACGGCGGTTCATCGACGGGCCGTTCGTCGTCGGATGACGCGTCGGCCGGTGCCGCGTCCGGTGAGCAGGCCGCCATGAACCCGCGCGATCCGCGTCATGACGGTCTGGACGACCGCGCGGACGAGGCCCCCGGTGAGGTCGACTCGGCGGGCAGCGCGAAGGGTGGCACGTCGGAGGACGAAGGCGGCGCCGGCGACGGAGACGGCCAGGACGATCCGACGCAGGGTGGAACGCCGGGCGCGTGAACCACTCCACGACATCCGACCACGGGGCCGGGCGGGTCGAGACCCGTTCGGCCCCGTCGTCGCGCGCCGAGCCCGCCATGCCCGAACAGTTCACGGCGCTGCACTCGCAGGCGCTCGCCGACCTGAGCACCTGGACGGCCCCGAGCCCGCCGCAGGAGCAGATGCGCGCCCGCATGGTCGAGACCCTGCGACTCGATGCGACAGCAATGTGGCGTCATCACAGCCGAGCCCACTTCACGACGTCGCTGGTCGTCGTCGATGCCGACGCCCGCCGCGTGGCGCTGACGCTGCACGCGAAGGCGAAGCGGTGGTTCCAGTTCGGCGGGCACCTCGAGTGCGGCGACGCAACGCTCGAGGCGGCGGCCCTGCGGGAGGGCCTCGAAGAATCCGGCCTCGCCGACCTGCGGCTGCTGCCTGGGCTGCTCGCCGTCGACATCCATGCTCTCGACGGGGCGTTCGGATGGTGCACGGAACACCTCGACGTGCGGTACGTCGCCGTGGCAGGCGGCGAATCCCTCACGGTGAGCGACGAATCCGACGATGTGCGTTGGTTCGACGTCGACGCCCTGCCCGAGGATGCCGAACCGGCGCTGCGCGAGGCCATCGCCCTCGCATGCGAGCGCGTCCGCGCCAACCCCGGGCTCTGAGCCCACTCGGCCGCGATCGACGCGGCCGTCACGGCTCCCTCGTCGGGTCGGCGACGTCTCCTTCCTCTTCGCCGAGGTCGTCATCGAGTGACGCCGACGGCGCGGGCGCGGCACGACTTGCCCCGAACGAGGCGCCGGCGAGGAAGGCCTGGGCGCGTTCGTGCTCCGGGTAGCGGCGCACGATCTCCTGGAAGCGCGGCCCGTGCCCGCGCTCGAGCAGGTGCGTGACCTCGTGCAGGAGCACCGCGTCGACGACGTAGTCGGGCATGCCGACCATCGCGTCGGAGAGCCGGATCGAAGCATCCCCCGGTGAGCACGACGCCCACCTGGTCGTCATGTTCGACACCCACCGCACCGAGGCAGGCTCGGGCGCGCCGGGCACGAAGCGTCGGCTGAGCGCCACGGCTCGCCGCATCAGGGTGTCGTCGTTGCGCTGCGAGCGACTCTTGCGCAGCATCTTGCGCACGAGATCTTCGACGATGCGTGTCTCCTCGCGCGCCGAGAGCGTCGCCGGGGCGAGCACGACGACGACGCCGTCCTCGAAGCGTGCCTGCACGGATCGCGTGCGGCGCGCGCTACGCCGGATCTCGACGTCCTGACCGTCGACGGTGATTCGCGTGGGTGCGGGGGCGGTGGTTCTCGGCATGCCCCGAGGCTATCGACAGCGACTGACAACCCCGGGATTCTGCGTCATCCCCAGGTGTGACGCCTGTGGACGAGCCCTGCGGCGATCTGCGCGCGCGGGGCAGGCTCGAAGACATGACGGGCACCGCCCGTCGTGCTGGATCACCTGCTCGGGTGCGCCGGCCAACCGTTCGCGTGGGCGCTCGACCGTGCCCTGTCACCCACCCGCCGTCCTCGGTATCCGTCCCATCCGCGTCACCCACCCACAGGAGCCTCTCGTGTCCGACACCGTCATCACGCCGCGTCCCCACGTCGCCGAGCGCCGCGCCCTGCGTCACCTCGTGCTGAACGACCTCGACGACACCTCGCTGCACGCCCTCACCGACCCCGAACCCGGTTCCGGTGCCCCCGCCCACGACGCAGGCTGGCGCGACCTCGTCGCCGCCGTCACCCACCGCCCGCGACGCACGACGCGCACCCTCGTCACCGGTCCTGCGGCGCTCGAACGAGCCGTCCTCGACGTCGTCGCCCCGCTGTGCGACGGGGCCGGGGTGTGGGACGGCCGCGCGAGTGCATCCGCGCCCGATCTGCTCATCGGGGCGCTGCCGTGGCGTTACGAAGAACTGGGTGACGTCCCCGATCTGCCCGGCCCGCTGACCGGCCCGGCGCCAGCCGTCCTGCCGCTCGCGTTCACGGCTCGCACCGTCACCGTCGGCCCCGTCGCTGGCGCAGGCGGCGCGTGCGCCGGGTGCGTCAACCCGGCCTATTCGAGCGGGACGCGGCGCCCAGACGCCGCCCTCAGCCCCGCCCTGTTCGCCTTCGCCGCGGGTGCGGCCGGGTTGTTCGTCCGGGCGTTCGCGGCGGGCAACGTCACGGCCTGCTCGATCAGTCTCACCTTCGACATGGCCGCGCCGCACGTCGAGCACCGCCTGTGGTCGTGCACCCCGACATGCCGAGACGCTGCCTGAGCAGCAGCTCGGGCAGCGTGTCGGGTGCATCGGTACCCCGGGTCATCGCGCGCTTCGGGGCGGGCGGTAGCGCTCACGCGGCGTTCTTGCGCGGACGCCCACGCGGGCGCTTGCGCGGCACGACGACGCCGCGTTCGAACAGCTCACCGCCCCACACGCCCCATGGCTCCTGACGCTCCTTCGCGCCCGCGAGGCACAGCTGCGCCGCGGGGCAGGTGGCGCAGAGCGCCTTGGCGAACTCGACGTCCGCCGGGGACTGCGCGAACCACAGCTCGGGGTCAGCGGTGGCGCACGGCGTGTCGACGTCACCGCCCGCCAGGGGTATCAGGGCGTCGGATATCAGGTCTTCGAACATTGCAGTCATGTCGGTCTCTCGCTCTTGCTCCGGAAAGGATGTGGGCCCCGGTGTCGGGGAGTTTCTGGTGGGGGCCCTGAGCCTCGTTCGCGAAGACGCTCGATGCTGGATCGGTTCGTCACACGAAAGAAGCCGCGGACCCGGGTTCGGATCTCGCGGCTTTCGCTGACGTTCGCAGGTGGCTAGACCACCTGCGCCGTGCAGGAGAGCGGGAAGAACCGAGGGGTGTGGGGGCGACGCTCGGCGCGGAACGGCACGCCCACCTCGCGGAAGATGTGGCGGGCTTCAGAGCCATTGATGCCGGCGGCGCGCAGCCCGGAGCCGATGACGGTCTGGGCAGACGTCTCCCCCGAAAGATCGAGGAGGAACGCCTGAGCGCTCGGGCGCAGGCAAGCACGCAGGGAGGCGGCGTACGTCGTCATCGTCGTGATGATGTCCATGAGGCACCTCCTGGGTCGGCGGTTCGCGTCGGGCGAACTCGGTTCGTTCGTGCGGATCGTTCGCGGCGCACCCAAGGCGCGGCGCGAAGTGGTCTCAGGCTAGCGGCGCCCGCGAGAAGGGAGCAACCGAATTATCGAGAAAGTTCTTCGGCGGCTTCTCAGGCCGGGTCGAAGTCGCCGAACTGCGACGGCTTCTCGACCTCGTCGAGCGGTTTCGCGCCGCCCAGGACGGCGAGGACGGACGCGCCGTACTTGGAGATCTTGGTGTTGCCGACCCCCGCGATGGCGCGCAGGCCGGCGGGGTTCGCCGGCAGCGTCTCGGCGATGGCGACGAGCGTCGCGTCGGTGAAGACGACGAACGCCGGTACCTTGTCTCGCTTCGCGACCGCGGCGCGCCATTCGCGCAGCGCCTCGAACTGGGCCTCGTCATAGGTCGCAGGGCATTCGGTGCAGCGGCCGATCTTGCGCTCGGGCGCGGAGTACAGATCCTTGCCGCAGGTGCGGCACTTCGCCGTCGAGCGCTTGGGGGCGGGCGCGGCGCGCTTCGTCTTCGTCGCCGCGACGACGGCGCCGTCGAGCGAGTCGCCCAGCCCGTCGAGGAAGCGTGACGGGTTGCGCGACGCCCGGCCACCTTCGTGGCGGCTGCGCGAGTAGCTGAGCTGCAGGAAACGGCGCGCACGCGTGATGCCGACGTACATGAGACGCCGCTCCTCCTCGATCGCCTCGGGCGCACTCGCCATCATGATGGGCAGCAGCCCGTCGCTCGCGCCGACGAAGAACACCGCGTCCCACTCGAGTCCCTTGGCCGCGTGCAGCGACGCGAGCGTCACGCCCTCGACCTTCGGCGCGTGCTGCTCGGACGCACGTCGGTCGAGCTCGGCGACGAAGTCGCGCAACCGCGCGCCGGGGACGGTGCGGGCGACGTCCTTGCTCAGTTCCGCGAGGGACTGCAGCGACTCCCACCGTTCACGGCTCGCCCCCGCCGCGGGCGCCTGCTGCGACCAGCCGGCGCCGCTCAGGACGTCGGCGACGACGTCGGGCAACGGTTTCGAGCCGTCGTCGCTGCGGGCCGCGCCGCGCATGAGCAGGACGGCCTTGCGCACCTCGTCGCGGTGGAAGAAGCGTTCACCGCCGCGTATCTGGTAGGGAACGCCGGCGTCGGCGAGCGCCGTCTCGAAGGCCTCGGACTGCGCGTTGGTGCGATACAGGACGGCGATGCCGCTGGCCTTCACGCCGTCGGCGAGGAGCCGCTTGATCTCCTTCGCGACGCCCCGCGCCTCCGCCGGATCGTCGGGGTAGGTGACGAGCTTCGGCGTGACGCCCCCCTCGCGCTGCGCCTGGAGCGTCACGCTGCCGAACGCCTGATCGGCGCGCTTCATCACGTCGTTGGCGAGGCGGACGATGGGCGGGTCGGAGCGGTAGTTGCGCACGAGCTCGACCTTCGCGGCACCCTCGAAGCGCTGGGCGAAGGTGCGCAGATGCCGCGGCGAGGCGCCGGTGAACGAGTAGATCGTCTGCGCCGGGTCACCGACGACGCACAGATCCTTGCGCTCACCGACCCACAGCGACAGCAGGTACTGCTGGACGGTGTTGACGTCCTGGTACTCGTCGACGACGAAGTGGCGGTACTGATCGCGCACCTGACGGGCGATGTCCTCGCGCTCGGCGAGGATGCCGGCGGCCAGGAGCAGGACGTCTTCGAAGTCGATGACGCCGCGCGCGGACTTGACGTCCTCGTAGGCATCGAGCAGTCGCGCCATCGCCGTGACGTCGAGATCGGCGGGCTGACGGCCGGCGCGCCGTGCTGCGGCCGGGTAGGTCTCCGGGGTGAGCATCGAGACCTTGGCCCACTCGACCTCACCGGCGAGGTCGCGCAGTCCGGTGCGATCGACCTGCAGACGCAGCCGCCCCGCCGCCTCGCCGACGAGGCTGCCCTTCGTCCCGACGACCTCCGGCGCGCCCCCACCGATCGCCTGCGGCCAGAAGTAGCGTAGTTGGCTCAGCGCCGCGGCGTGGAAGGTGCGTGCCACGACCTGCGGGACGCCCAACTCGCGAAGGCGCGTGCGCATCTCGCCCGCAGCACGCGCGGTGAACGTCACCGCCAGCGTGCGCTGACCGACGAGAGCGCCCGAGTGCACGCCGTACGCGATGCGGTGCGTGATGGCGCGCGTCTTGCCCGTGCCCGCGCCGGCGAGGACGACCATCGGGCCGAGCGGGTTCGCCGCGACCTCCCGCTGCTGCGGGTCCAGACCCGCGAGCACCGAATCGGCGTCATGCTCGTTCACTGCTCAGGTACTCCTCGAAATGGTCGTTCGTCGCGATGCGGGTGGGCGGGTTGGTCGGTCGGATCGTGCGCCACCGTCACGGGAGCGGCTCACCGTACCAATGCTCGATGAGAGCGCGCGCGATCGACAGGCGCCCCGGCAGCGCGAGGGAACCGTCGGCGAGGCCCTGACGGACGTCGGCGCGCGAGTACCACCCGATCTCCTCGATCTCGCCCTCCTGAGCGCGCAGCGGTGTCGTCACCGCACGCGCGATGCAGCCGATCATGAGGGAGGCGGGAAAGGGCCACGGCTGGCTGCCGAGATAGCGCACGTCGGTGACCTCGACGCCGGACTCCTCGAACGTCTCGCGCGCCACGGCCTGCTCGAACGACTCCCCTGGCTCGACGAAACCCGCGAGCACCGAACGGTGCGGGCCCTTCCAGCGTGGGCCGCGGGCGAGCAGGAGGCGCGAGTCGTCGGGGTCGGACTCGTCGACGATCGCCATGATGACGGCCGGGTCGGTGCGCGGGAAGTGATGCGAACCGTCCGCTTCGCAGCGACGCACCCAGCCCGCCTCGACGACGATGGTGGGCGCCCCGCAGCGCGGGCAGTGCGTGTGCGTCGCATGCCACTGGGCCAACGCGACGGCCGCGGTGACGCAGGCGAGGTCGTCGCCCGACAGTTCGAGCCCGATGTCGCGCAGGGTGCGCCACGACGGCGCGTCGTCGCCGTCATCCTCCGAAGTCGTGGCGGTAGCCGCGTTGCCAGGGCGCTCCCCCGTCGGCGCAGGGACCGGTGCGTCGTCCTGCGGGCGAAGCACGGCGAGCGCGGGGCCGTGGGACGTCTGACCGAGGTAGAGGACGACACCGCCGGTGTCGAACCACTGCCGATCCTCGGCCTGTGGTGCGCGCCAGAGCAGCTGGGTGCGCCGTTGCGGCACCGAGGCGCCGCGCACGTCGAGGACCCGCGTCGTCGCGACGGCGAGCAGCCGCTCGATGAGATCCGGTTCGGAGCGCCGCAGCGCATCACGGTCGACGACGGCGTCGCCGAGGACGAGATCGGGCAAAGGTCGCGTGGCGTCGGGCATGCCTCCCAGGCTAGACGCCACCTCCGACATACGGTGTGGGGGTGATGCGCTCGCCCCTGCTCCTCGCCGCCCTCGCCGACGCCGCCGTGCCCGGAATCCGCCCCATCAAGGTCGAAGGCCTGCCCGTGCCGGCCGGCGACCTCTACCAGAGTGCCCACATCACGGGCGCCGACGGCCGGGTCTGGCTCGTCCGCTCCGCGCTGACTGGAGCCGCAGGCGCCGAACTCGCCGCATCCGACGCCCTCGTGCAATTGCTCACGCGACGCGTCGACTTCGACGTGCCCCGCGTCGAGGGCTCCGCCCGCCCGAAGGAGGGATCGGCCGTCGCCGTCTACGCGCGCCCCCGCGGCAGGGCGCTCGACTGGCGCCACCTCGCCGGACGCTCCGCCGCGGCGCGTGCCCTCGGCCAGGCGCTCGCGCACCTGCACGGCGTCGACCCGCGCGTCGTCGAGGAGGCCGGCCTCGCCACCTACGACGCCGACACCTACCGTCAGCGTCTGCGCGCCGACGTCGATCGCGCCGCCGCGACGTCCCGGGTGCCGTCGGCCCTCATCGCCCGCTGGCGCGAGGCCCTTGACACGCCGGCGTTGTGGCGCTTCTCGACGACGGTGACGCACGGGCCGCTGCGCGGCGCCGACGTCCATGTCGACGAGGGTGAGGTGAGCGCCATCAGCGGCTGGGAGCATGCCGGCGTCGCCGACCCCGCGCGCGACTTCGCGCTGCTGTGGAACTCTGCGCCGCAGCAGGCGTTCGACACCGTGTTCGAGGCCTACGCCGCCGAACGCGCCGAGAGGCCCGACCCGAACCTGGAGCGCCGCGTCCGCCTCATGGGCGAGATGGAACTCGCGTACGCGCTGCTCGCAAGCCGCACGATGGGCGACGACGCGCGCGTCGAGCGTCACGCCGCGGCGCTCGAGGAACTCGCCTTCGAGGTGGAGGGCGACTCGAGTCTCCTGCCGCCGGCGCGCCGTGCGGGCACGGCGCCGATCGACCTCGTCCCCCCGCTCGACCCCGCCGACATCGAGGTCGTCGACGCCGAGGTCGGCGAGGAGGACGCCACCGTCGAGATCCCCGTGCGCCTGGCCCCGGAGCGAGAGGACCGCTCCGAGCACGCGGGCGCCACGCGCGTCGATGGCGACGCCGCGCGCACCCGACTGCCTCACGGCTCGTCCGAGGAGCCCGCGGCCTCGAGCGACGACTCGGCAGGCGCCGTCGCCGACGAATCGTCCGGCGGGAACGCGAGATCCCGCTGACCGCTCGGGCCGCACCCGCGGGACGCCCCGCCTCCGCGACCCGAGCGCGACAAGCACCGCCGTCAGCCCCCGACCGACCCGAGAAGCTCCTCGAGGTCGCGCTGCGACGCAACGCCGGGGCGATACGTCTCCCCCGTGGCGGCGTAGAAGAACGCGGCGTCGACGTCCTCGGGATCCAGGCCGCGCAGGCGCGCGTAACCGAGGGCGTAGGCGGCGAGCTGCAGCGAGCGATGACGCAGGGTCGGCCCCGCCGGCTTGGCTCCGGTCTTCCAGTCGACGACCGTGAACCCGCCGCCGTCACGCGCGAAGACGGCGTCGATGCGGCCGCGCACCGCGTACCCGGCGACGACGGTCTCGAGGGCGACCTCGACGTCGACCGGTACCCGATCCGCCCACTCGCTGGCCAGGAAGTTGGTCTGCAGCACGGGCAGCATCTCGTCGGCGGCCACGTCCTCGTCACCGAAGCCAGGCAGTTCGTCGAGGTCGACTAGGGCCGCAGCACCGTAGTGCCGCTCCACCCAGGCGTGGAACGCCGTACCGCGCCGCGCCGCCACCGCCGGTTCACTCGGCATCGGGCGCCGTAGGCGCCGCGCGAACAGGTCCTTGTCGCTCGCGAGTGCGACGAGCTGGGAGGCGGACAGGTGCGAGGGCAGCACGACGTCGCTGCGCAGCCGGGTGCGTTCGCGCTGTCGTTCGGCCAGGAGCAGCTCCATCTCCTGCTCCCTGTCCTCGATCGTCCCCTCCAACCCGAGCGCCAGTTGCCCGGCCGGCTCGAGGGCCTCCCCGTTCTGCAGCCGGGTGCGCAGCGCGCGCACCTGGTCCGCGGCAGGGACGAGGTGGGCGCGTTGGTCGGCCATCGCGTCGAGCGGCCACGTCGCCGTCAGGACGTCGGCGTCGAGCGGGTTGCTCGGGCGCTCGCCGTCGACCTGCGTCGGAGGCATCTGCTCCCAGTGCAGACGCTCGATGCTCGCGCCGAGATCGGGTTCCTCGAGCAGTTCGGTGAGGAAACGAGACGTCTCGCGCGGGGTCGTGCCGCTCGCGTACCAGATCGGAGCGGTGAGCAACATGGTGCTGCGCGCGCGGGTGAAGGCCACGTACGCAAGGCGGCGTTCTTCCGTCACCGCGTGCTTAAGGCCCTGCTCGCAGAACTCGGTGAACCGGTCGGCCAGCTCGTCGGAATCCTCCGCACCCGTGACGGCGAGGGCGGGCAGCCCCTCCCTGTCACCGCGCAGATCGTAGGGGATCGACTGAAGACCACTGAGCCAGCCGCGCGCCTTGTGCGGCTTGTACTGCCACTGCTCGCCCTCGGCCCGCGTCGAACCGCCGAGGCTCGGAAAGACCCCTTCGACGAGGCCGGGCACGACGACGACGTCCCACTCGAGCCCCTTCGCGGCGTGCACGGTGAGCACCTGAACCGCATGCGGGTTGACCTCGATGGCGGGCATCTCCAGGCCGCGTTCCTCCTGCCGGGCCGCGTCGAGCCACTCGAGGAACCCCCCGAGCGTCGGACGTTGGGCCTGGACCGAGAACGTCCCCGCGATGTCGGCGAAGGCGTCGAGGTGGGCCCGGGCGCTCGACGGGTCGTACCCCGGGCGGGCAAGCACCTCGATGTCGAGACCGAGCACGCGTTCGGCCTCCCCGACGAAGTCGGCGAGCGGCAGCCCGGAGAGCAACCGGAGGCGTTGCACCGACGTGTGGAACCCCCGCAGCCGCTCACGGGCGACGTCGGAGAGGTACTCGCCGTCGCGCCCACGCCATGACGCGTCGGGCAGTTCGCCGATCGCCTCGACGAGGCTCACCTCGTCCCGCGTGTCCTGCGCGAGGTCGCGCTCGGCCCGCGCACCGCGCCTGGCCGCCTCCCCATCAGGCCCGGGTTCAGGCTCAGACGGCGCGCCCTCGCCCGCGTCGGATTCGCTGCTCGCCGGTTCGGCGCTGCCGCCCTCGGCGCGCTCCTCGGTGGCTGCCGCGGCGTCGTCCTCGTGTCGCTGGTGCAACTCCTTGGCCCACGACCCGAGCGCTGCGATGTCGGCCGCACCGAGACGCATCGCCGGGGAGGTGAGCAGGCGCATGAGATGGTCGCCGCGGCTCGGGTCGTCGACCACCCACAGCATCGAGACGAGATCGACGATCTCGGGGGTCTGCAGCAGGCCACCGAGCCCGACGGCCTCCGCGGGGACGCCCGCGTCGTGGAGGGCATCCAGCATCGGCACGAACTGAGATCGCTTGCGGCACAGCACCGCAGCGGTTCGGGGTGCCTCGCCCGGACGCAGCGGACGGCGTCGTTCGGCCACCCACTGCGCGACGGCGCGTGCCTCGTCCGCCTCCGTCAGGTAGCGGGCGGCGGCCAGGGCGCCGGGGCCTGCGTCGGGGCGGGGGCGCAACGTCGCCACGGGCACGCGCGAGGCCCTGTTCAGCGGCGCGGCGGTGACGTTGGCCGCGTCGAGGACGGCGGCGTCGTTGCGCCACGACGTCGCGAGCGAGGCGACGGGCGTGAGGTCGGATCCCGGTAGGGCGAAGGAGCGACGGAATGCCGACAGGGTCGTCGCGCTCGCGCCGCGCCAGCCGAAGATCGACTGGTGGGGATCCCCCACCGCCACGACGCCCGGACGCTGCTGCGTCTCCCCGGCGGCGAAGACGGCTGCGAGGAAGGCGATCTGCGCTGAGCTCGTGTCCTGGAACTCGTCGAGCAGCACCATGCGATAGCGCGCCCGTTCGATCGAACCGATGGCCGGGAAGTGGTCGGCGAGTTCGGCGGCGAACGCGATCTGGTCGGAGAAGTCGAGCGCCGACCTGTCCTTCTTCAGCGATTGATACCGCTCGATGAGCGGCAGGATCTGCTGGTGGCCCTTCGCCTTCGCCGTGAGCGCCTTGCCCGCGTCCCCGAGGGAACGCTTTCGCGGCGCGAACGGGATCGCGTCGAGCGAGCCGAGGAGGGAGTCGTAGTAGGCGCGCAGCTCGTCGACGCTGCGCCGATGCTCGCTCAGTTCACCCGCGGTCGCGAGGACGGCCGCCGTCACGCTCGGCAGCTTGACGGTGACCTGCGACATGTCGCCGTCCCACCCACTCGCGACCTCGTGCGCGAACTGCCACGCGGCGGCCTCCGACAGCATCCGCGCATCCGGCTCGATGCCGAGGCGCAGACCGTGCTCACCGACGATGCGCCCCGCGTACGCGTTGTACGTCGAGATCGTGGGGCTCTCGCCGAGGCTCGGCGTGCCGTCCGGATCATCGGGCGGGCTCCACAGGCCACTCGCCTCGAGCATGCGCAGGCGCTGGTTGACGCGTTCGGCGAGCTCACCGGCGGCCTTGCGGGTGAAGGTGAGGCCGAGGATCTCCTGCGGGCGCACCAAGCCGTTCGCCACGAGCCACACGACGCGCGAGGCCATCGTGTCCGTCTTGCCCGAGCCGGCTCCCGCCACGACGAGCAGCGGCTCCAGCGGCGCCTCGATGACGGCGACCTGCTCGGGTGTGTGGTGATAGCGCTCCAGCGCGTCGGCGATGGCGTCCGCGCTCAGACGAGCGGGGCGATCCTTCGCCTCGGAGCCCTGTGGCCCCGACGGGTCGCTGGTTGCTGGGGTGAGGTCGTCGGTCACAGCGTTCGGCCTTCCGGCTGGATGGGGCAGGAGCTCTTGACGGGGCACATCGTGCAGTTCGGGTTGGCGGCGGCGACGAAGGTGGCGGCGCCCATGCCGTCAGCCGTGCGTTGCATGAGGTCGAACGCCCACCCGCGGGTGCCGACGATCGGTTCGTCGACCGCCCCGGGCTCGCCGTCACTCGCGGCGTCCTCGTCGGCGACGAGGGGCGGCTGGGCCTGGACGCGAGCGGTGCTGTTCGCGCCGGTGCCGGCGGCCTGGCCGAGCTGCACGAGAGCAGCCCCGGCGCTGGGACGCCCCGGGCCGAACGCGTCTGCCTCGAGCGCGGCCTGGTAGGCGGCGAGCTGCGGGTGCGCTGCGACTTCCTCGTCCTTCGGTTTCGAGCTGCCCGTCTTGTAGTCGATGACGCGCAGCCCGCGCTCGGGGTGGTGCTCGAGACGGTCGATCGAGCCGGAGATCTTGGCTCGCCCGACGATCGCGGAGAACCGTCGTTCGGCGGCCTCGCCGGCCCATCCCGTGGCCGCCGCGTCGCCGAGGTAGCCCTGCAGCTTCTTCACCATGCTCTGAGCGCGCGCCTTCTCGCCGCGCGACACCCACGAGTCGCCGAGGCCGAGACGCGGCCACCGCTTCTCGAGCGCCTCGTCCATGAGAGCGGGTTCGTCGGCGAACTCCTCGGCGAGTTCGTGCACGAGCGTGCCGATCGTGCTCGCCCCGACCGACGGGCCGAAACCACCGTTGGTCGTGAGGAGCCAGTTGAGACCGCAGCGGTGGAATCCCTCGATCTTCGACGGGCTGACCCGCACCCACTCCTGCGGCGGGCGGACCGGCCTGTCGTCGCTGCGGCTGACGAGGGCCCACCACTGCTCGGGGTCGGCGCCCGGCACGTCGTGCTCGGCGAGGCGCGCCAGACGGCGGGCGCCCTCGTCACGGACGGCCTCGTCCTGGTCGGCGAGCATGCGTCGGGCCTCGGCGACGAGCCCGGCGAGGGTCATCGGCCGGGCGACGGGGGTGAACTCTCGCATCGCGTCGGCCGCAGCGCCCGGCGCGAGCGGGTCGACGATGTCGAGGTAGACGCTCGGTTGCTCGTCCTCGTCACGCACGGCCGTCACGACGACGTGCTCGCGCGCCCGGCTCATCGCCATCGCGAACTGCCGCGTCTCGTCGTGCCGGACGGCGGCCTGCCGCGCGGGCAGCGAGCGCCCGCGACCGCTGAGGATGTCGACGAGATCCTCCGAGCCGAGCACCGAACCGCGCAATCGCAGGTCGGGCCAGACGCCCTCCTGGACGCCCGCGACGACGACCGTGTGCCACTCGCCGCCCGCCGAGCCGGCTGCGGTGACGAGCGCGACGGCGTCTTCGTCGGGGGCTGCGGCGACGAGGCGGTCGCCCGGCACGTCCTGGCTGCGGACGTGGTCGAGGAAGTCAGCCACGCCCGCGCCGGGCAGCCGCTCGACGAACTGTGCAGCCGCTGCGAAGAGCGCGAGCAGCGCATCGAGGTCACGGTCGGCGCGGGTTCCGGAGATTCCCCCGGCCAACGCGTTCGCCTCCCACGCCTCGGCGAGGCCGCTGGCCTGCCACATCTGCCACAGCACGTGCTCGGCGTCGTCGTGGGGCGGAGCGGCCTTCAGCGCGGCCGCCCCTGCCGCGAGAACACGTGACACCCGGCGCGCAGGCGCCGCTTCGGGGCCGAGGGAGACGAGCAGCGCCGGTTCGAGCAGGCAGGCGCCGAGCAGCTCGTCGGAGACGCGGTTGCCGCCGGCGGCCAGTTCCTCACGGCGCAGCGAACGTCGCAGTCGTCGCAGCACGACCGGGTCGGCTCCGCCGAGCGGCGAGGTGAGCAGGTCGAGGGCGAGGTCGGCACTGACGCCCGCCCGCGAGGCATCGGCGTCGCCGTCGACCGGGGCCTGTTCCGAGCCACGCGTCCGGCTCGTCACGATCTCGAGGGCGTGCAGGAACGGCCGCACGGCGGGTTCGTCGCGCAGGGCCAAGGACGCCGGAGGGACGGCCACGGGCACCTTGGCCGCGTTGAGGGCGCGCCGCAGCGCCGACGTTCCGGCAGCGGCTCGCACGATGACGGCCATGTCCTTCCACGCCACCCCGTCCTTGAGGTGTGCTCGACGCAGCACCCCCGCGATGTGGGCGGCTTCCTGCGCGCCGCTGCGCAGCAGCGCGACGTCGACGCCCCCACCGGGGCGCGTGACGACGCTGCGGTGCGCGATGCCGTCGACGCTGCCGATGCGCGCGGTGACGCGTTCGACCACCTCCGCGAGCCTTCGGGGCTGACGGTGGCCGTAGCCGAGCACGAACCGTCGACTCGCGCCGTGCTGTGCCGCGACCTGCTCGAGGTAGCGCGGGTCGGCGCCGCGGAAGGCCTGCACCGTGACGTCGGGGTTGCCGAGCAGGACGAGCCGCTGACCCGGGCCGACGAGTTCGGTGAGGAAACCGACGGACGCGCGCGTGAGTTCCTGCGCGTCGTCGATGACGACGAGTCTCAGCTGGGCGCGCACCCGCTCGCGCAGCGTCTCGTTCTCGCGCAACGCCTGCGCCGCCGCACCGAGGATCCAGGCCGGGTCGAACGCTCCCGGACGTGACAGGGCGGTGACGTCGTCGTACTCGTCGAGGACGTCCGCGGCCGCGATCCACTCGTCGCGCCCGTGCTCGGCGCCGAGCCGGCGCAGGTGGTCGCTGCTGACGTCCCACTCCACCGCGCGCATGATGAGGTCGCGCAGTTCGTTGCGGAACCCGCGCGTCGTCAGCGCCTCCGCCAGATCCTCGGGCCAGGCAGGCGCCGCGCCGAGGCCGAGGCGGTGGCCTTCGAGCAGTTCCTTGAGCACGACGTCCTGCTCCGGACCGGCGAGCAGGCGCGGCGCCGGCAGGTCGTCCATCGCGGCGCGCATGCGCAGGATGCCGAACGCGAGCGCCTGCGGGGTGCGCGCGATCGGCTCGCTCGAGGTGCCGCCCACGCGGGTCGTGACGCGGGCGCGCAACGCCCCGGCTGCCACGCGCGTCGGTGAGAGCAGGACGCACTCATCGGGACGCGCACCACCCTCCACGGCCTGCGCGACGAGTTCGACGGCGAGCGTCGTCTTGCCCGTGCCGGGCGCGCCGACGACGTGGAGCACCCGATCGTCGGCCTCGAGCACGGCCTGTTGCGCAGGATCGAGATCGAGCGGCGCCGCCGCTTCGGTCTGCGTCGCGCCACGCAGCGCCGGGGTGAGACGCGTCGGATCGACGCTCGCCACGACGCCCTCGACCACGCTCGGCGGCAGCGCAGCGATCGGCAGGGCGGCCTCGCCCTGGACGGGCGCGCCGGCCGGCGTCTGCGCCGTCAAACCCTCGTGATTCGTCATGATGTCATCCCAGCACAGCGCGCCGACAACGCCGGGATTCCGCGGAATTTTTCGTCACCCACCCGTCAGAACGGAGGCACCCAACCAGCCCGACGCAGGTCGACTCCCTCACCTCGCGTCGGCGTCCCCTCCGCCTCGTACTGCTCGAACGCCTGCGCCCTCAGCGCCTCCGGCAACAGCCCCCGCGCGTTCGTCACCCGCCACCACGGCCACCCCGGCCGACCGTCCGCGAGGATGCGCCCCACCTGGCGTGCGCCCGTGCCGACGACCGCGGCGATGGCACCGTACGTCGTCACGCGCCCCGGCGGCACGTCGGTGACGACCTCGGCGACCGATTCGCTCAGTTCGTCGCGTGCCCCGCCCGTCATGCCGGCCTCATGACGCCGCCGCCAGGCCCCCACGCACACTCAGGATGCGACCCGAGCGCCTCGACGATCCGTCAGCCGCCGCATCATCGCCCGGCGTCGCATCCTGACCAGAGTCCGCCTCCCGGCCCGACGCAGCAGCATGCTCCATCGCACTCGCACCCAGCACCCCCGCGGCCGCACGCGAACGCGCACCGCGCGCACAGACGAGCACGACGTCGCGCTCCCCCACCCGCGCGTGCACGGACGCTCGCGTCGCCTCGTTCCAGCCGCCGGCCCACGGTTCGACGAACGTCTCGTCGGCGCCCACCGTCATCCATGGCGGCAACGGCGCCGCCTCGACCTCATCGGGGTTGCGCACGTCGACGAGGACGAACCCCGCGTCCGGCCACTCCTGCGGCCCGATCTCGGCCACCGCGCCTGACGCCGCCGCGCGCCCGTCGGCCCCAGGGCCACCCGCCGCACCGAGACCACCAAAACCACCAGATCCACCGAAATCAGCGAACCCTGGAGGCGCATCCACCCCCTCGAGGCCGGCAACCCCCTCGAAGTACCCCGCTTCGAGCCCACAGACGCCACACTCGGGGTCGCGCGCGACGGGCAGCGTCGCCATCGTCGCGCCGAGGGCGTCGTACAACCGGATCGCATCGCGCGCCGGAGCGCCGATGCCGGAGCACAACTTGATCACCTCGACGGCCTGCATCGCGCCGAGCACGCCCGGCAGCACGCCGAGCACCCCCGCCTCCTCGCACGTCGCGAGCCCGGCGACGGCCTGCGGATCGGGGAAGACGCACCGATAGCACGGCCCGACTGCGGGCTCGACGACGCCGAACTGCCCTGCATACTGCGCGATCGACGCCCACACGAGCGGTACGCCGAGCAGCACGCAGGCGTCGTTGAGCACGTAGCGAGCCTCGATGCTGTCGGTGCAGTCGACGACGACGTCGACCTCGGCGACGAGTTCGAGCGCCCGCGTCACGCTGAGGCGCTCGGGCAGCGCACTCACCTCGACACCACTGTTCTGCGCCGCGACGGCGCGCTGCACCGACGTCACCTTCGCCGTGCCGATCGCGGCTTCGGTGTGGATGAGCTGACGCGGCAGGTTGGAGATCTCCACGACGTCCGGATCCATGACGACGAGGTGCCCGACGCCGCAGCCGGCGAGCGAGGAGATGACGGGTGAGCCGAGCCCGCCGGCGCCCACGACGAGCACCCGCGCCGCTGCCAACCGTCGCTGCCCGGTCACCCCGAAGCCGGCCAGCGAGTGGTGGCGCGCGTATCGTCGGGCGCCGGGATCGTCGGGCCGGGCGTCTCGCACAGGCACCTCATTCCGTGACCGGGCCACCGAGATGGCCCATGGGCGATAAAGTCGCACCCAGCTTATGACCGACGAGCAAGGAGCCTCATCCATGACCCACGTGGACGATTCGACCAAACGCGGACGCCTCCCCCGATCGGCGCGGCGAGCCCAACTCATGGAGGCGGCGCAGTCCGTCTTCGTCGAATCCGGCTACCACAGTGCGGCGATGGACGAGATCGCGGAGCGCGCCCACGTCAGCAAGCCGGTGCTCTACCAGCACTTTCCCGGCAAGCTCGACCTGTACCTGGCGCTGCTCGAGCAGCACACGCGTGAGGTGCCGCTCCTCGTGCGCGAGGCCATCGAGTCGACGTCCGACAACAGCCAGCGCGTCGCCGCGGCGATCGGCGCGTTCTTCGCCTTCGTCGAGCGCGAGGACGCGGGTTTCCGCCTCGTCTTCGAATCGGATCTGACGAACGAGCCCGCCGTCAGCGAGAAGGTCGAACGCATGCTGACGGAGACCGCGGCCGAGGTCGCCAAGGTCGTGCAGGAGGACACGGAGCTTCCGACGGAGCAGGCGACGCTCGTCGCCGTCGCCCTCGTCGGCATGTCGCAGGTCGTCGCGCGCTACTGGATCACGACGGGTTCGCCGATCCCCCGCGCGGAGGCCGCGCGCATCGTCGGTCTGCTGGGCTGGCGCGGCCTCGGCGGGTTCCCGAAGACCGGCGGGGATGAAATCGAGCGCTGAGGCGTTGCACCCATACGACGGGTGAGTCGCGCGGCCTCTCACCCCTGGGATGATTCCGGCGTCGCCGATGGGGCACGCTGATCTCACCCACACGTCCACCACTGATCGCGTTCCGCACGCGACGAGAAGGAGGAGAACCATGGAGGTTCGAATCGGCGTCCAGAACGTCGCCCGCGAGGTCGTCATCGACTCGCACGAGAACGCCGACGCGGTGCGCGAGCACGTGCGCGCGGCTCTCGACAGCGGCACCCCGCTCACGCTGAGTGACGAGCGCGGCCACAGCGTCACCGTGCCGGCTTCCGCCATCGGCTACGTCGACATCGCGGCGGAGCAGAAGGGCCGCGTCGGCTTCGGCGGCTGACGTTCACCCGAAGCGGTCACGGGCGTTCACCCCAAAGGGGTGAACGCCCGCCGTCGCGTAACGAAGGAATAACGCATCTAGCACCTCGCCGGTCTCGATGGTTGAAATGCGACCGCCGATTGGCTTAGGTGGAGACAAACGTTGGGACATACCGGAGCCCAGCCGAACTCATAGGAGACTCACCATGGGCATCATCAGCTCGATCATCGGCGGCCTCATCATCGGCGCCCTCGCCCGCCTGTTCCTCAAGGGCGACCAGAACATGGGGATCATCATGACGATCATCCTCGGCATCGTCGGCTCCGCCCTCGGCTCCTGGCTGACCACCCAGTTCGGCTACAAGAACTCCAACGGCGGCTTCGAGATCATCCCCTTCATTGTGGGCATCATCTGCGCGATGGTTCTCATCACCATCTACCTCACGCTGGTGGGTCGCAAGAACCGCGTCTGATCCGTCGCTCGCGCAGCTCCGCTGCGCAGGTGAAGAAGCCCGGCCCCTCGTGGGGCCGGGCTTCTTCGTTTCCGCGATCAGGTCAGAGGTCAGGCGCTCACGCCGTGAGCCCCAAGGCCTCCATGCGGCGCGTGTGATTCGACGTCAGTCGCTCGAACATGCGCGTCAGCTCGGCGAGGTCCGCGCCGACGCCGGAGCCGTCGTCGACGAGCAGGGCCGTCAGCCCGTCGTGGGTCGCGGCGACGCGCTGAGCCTGACTGAGGGCCTCACCGACGAGGCGGCGCCCCCACAGTGCGAGACGCGAACCCACTCGCGGGTCGGCCGCGATGGCGTCGCTGAGCACGCTCATGATGAACGCGTCCTGCTCATCGCTGTCGACGGCACGCTCGACGAGCGAACGCGTCTCGGGGTCGACGTAGCGCGCGATCTCCGAGTAGAAATCCGTCGCGATCGCGGCGCCGGCGTAGGCCTTCATGAGGCCCTCGTACCAGTCGGCGGGCGGCGTACGACGGTGCCATTCATCGATGGCGGCCGTGAACGGCTGCATCGAGTCCTCGGGCTCGACGCCGAGGGCGCGCAGACGGCCGGCGAGCTGCTCGTAGTGGTCGAAGTCGCCGCGCGCCATGCGCGCGAGCGCCAGCTTGTGGTCGAGGCGCGGGGCGCGAGCGGCGTCCGCCACCGTCGCGAAGGCGCCGGAGAGCTCGCCGTAGGCGATGACGCTCAGCAGGTCGATCACCCCCGCCCGGTACGTCTCGTCCTCGATCGTGCGTGAAGGGCTCGGATCAGGCGTCACAGGCTCGCTCATGCAGCGATCGTAGCGTGGCGTCGAACAGGTGTGGCGCGCGTGGGTAGACTCGAGATGACCACGGGTGACCGATCGGCCCCTCCCGGCACGTGCGGGCGTCATACGACAGACGCCCACTCCCGCCGCCCACCTCCGCACGCGAGGCCGCGCGGCGCGCAGACCTCCGATCGGCTCTCATCATCCCCGGCGCGGCCTCCGAGGCCCCGGGGCGACACAGGAAGCACGATCGTGATCAACGACAACCAGCCCACGGCTGCCGAGCTCGACTCCGCCGGCATCACCTCCATCGAGGCCGAAGCGGCCCCTGAGCCCATCGCCGAGCAGACATTCGCCGACTTCGGCATCCACCCCGACATCGTCGCCGCCCTCGAAGAGAAGGGGATCGTCCATCCCTTCCCCATCCAGGCGATGACGCTGCCCGTCGCGCTCTCGGGGCACGACATCATCGGCCAGGCGCGCACCGGCACCGGCAAGACCCTGGGCTTCGGAGTGCCGCTGCTCAGCCGCGTCACCGCGCCGGGTGAGACGTCGAAGGCCGCCGTCCCCGCGCCCGAGGGCAAGCCGCAGGCGATGGTCGTCGTCCCGACGCGCGAGCTCGCCGTCCAGGTCGCCTCCGACCTCGAGGCCGCCGCGAAGAAGCGCGGCATCCGCATCGCGCAGATCTACGGCGGTCGCGCGTTCGAGCCGCAGGTCGAGCGCCTCGAGAAAGGTGTCGAGGTCATCGTCGGCACGCCGGGTCGCATCATCGACCTCGCGACGCGTGGTCACCTCGACCTGGCGTACGTCGGCTGCCTCGTGCTCGACGAGGCCGACGAGATGCTCGACCTGGGCTTTCTGCCCGACGTCGAGAAGATCCTCGCAATGACGCCGGGTGGGCGTCAGACGATGCTGTTCTCCGCGACGATGCCGGGCGCCGTCGTCACCCTCGCGCGTCGTTACATGACGCAGCCGACGCACATCCGCGCCATGCAGGACGACGCGAGCGAGGCCGAGACGGCCTCCAACATCGAGCAGTTCGTCTACCGCGCGCACGCGATGGACAAGGTCGAGATGCTCGCCCGCATCCTGCAGGCGAAGGACCGCGGCCTGACGATCATCTTCAGCCGCACCAAGCGCACGGCCGCCAAGGTCTCCGACGAGCTCATCTCGCGCGGCTTCGCGGCCGCTCCGCTGCACGGCGACCTCGGCCAGGGCGCCCGAGAGCAGGCGCTGCGTGCGTTCCGTTCGGGCAAGGTCGACGTCCTCGTCGCGACCGACGTCGCCGCGCGCGGCATCGACGTCGAGGACGTCACGCACGTCATCAACTACCAGTGCCCGGAGGACGAGAAGACGTACGTCCACCGCATCGGCCGCACCGGCCGCGCGGGCAAGACGGGCATCGCCGTCACCCTCGTCGACTGGGACGACCTGCACCGCTGGGCGCTCATCAACAAGGCCCTCGACCTCGGCATCCCCGAACCCGAGGAGACGTACTCCAGCTCCGAGCACCTGTTCGAGGATCTCGAGATCCCCGCGAACGCGACCGGCAGCCTGCCCAAGTCGGCGCGCACCCGCCAAGGCCTCGACGCCGAGCGCGTCGAAGATCTTGGAGAGACGGGGCGAGGCGACTCGCATCAGCGCGGCGAGCGTCGTCCGCGCCGTGACGACGAGCGCGGCCGATCGGGGGGACGAGGCGGGCGCTCCGGTGGTCGCGGCGGCGAACGTCAGGCCTCGGGTGGCTCGAGCGAGCGTCGCCCGCGCCGTGACGCCGCGAGCACCGAGGGCTCCGGCGGTTCGTCGCAGCCGCGCCGACGTCGCCGTCGCACCCGCGGTGGCGCGGGTGAGACGTCTGCCGCCGACTGACGCACCCTCCCGGCGCGAGGCGCCCGGCGCCGTCCGCACTCGTTCAGACGTGACGCGGGCGAGCACCGGGCGCCTCGCGCCGCATTCGCGCCTGTGTCATCACTCTCAGTACGCTTCACGACAAATGAGCGTTGATCCGAAAGGGCACCCATGCCTGCCTCACCTCCGGACCCGGCCCTGACGCCGCCCGCGGCCGATGACTCGACGCCGCTACCGGCCGATTCCGCCTCGCCTCCGTCCACCCCGCCCGAAGAGCGCGACGAGCTGACGCTCGACGCACGCAACCGCGATGCCCGCGTCGAGAAGCAGGACCCGCACGAGCCCGAGTCACGGGCGTCCGAGGACCGCTCGCGCATCATCTCGGACGGTTTCGCCTCGTTCGCGCGCTGGTCGTTGCGGATCAGCATCATCATCGTCACGTTCTATCTCGTGTGGCGAGCGCTCACACCGTTCTGGGTCATCATCCTGCCGCTGATCCTCGGTCTCTTCATCACGACCGTCCTGTGGCCGCCTGCCGCCTGGTTGCGTCGCCGCGGCGTGCGCCCCGCCCTGGCGGCGCTCTCGAGCGTGCTCGGCGGATTGCTCGTCGTCGGTGGCATCATCGCCGCGATCGTCCCGACCGTCGCAGCCGAGGCGCCCGAGCTGGCACGCAAGTCGATGGAGGGCGTCTCCCAGATCCAACGCTGGTTGCAGGGCCCGCCGTTGAAGATCCCGGCGACCCAGATCGACAACGCAGTCAACGTGATCAACGAGAAGCTCAAGACGTCGGGCGATGCCATCGCCTCGGGCGTCTTCAGCGGCGTGACGACGGTCGGCAGCATCCTCGTCACCCTCGTCCTCAGCCTCATCCTCGCGTTCTTCTTCATCAAGGACGGGGACCGCTTCCTACCGTGGGTGCGGCTCGTCACGGGTGAGCGCACCGGCGCTCACGTCACCGAGGTGTTCACCCGCGCGTGGCAGACCCTGTCCGGGTTCATCCGCACCCAGGCGATCGTCTCGGCCATCGACTCGGTCTGCATCGGCATCGGTCTCATCGCATGCGGTGTGCCGCTGGCCCTGCCGCTGTGCGTCATCACGTTCTTCGGCGGGTTCATCCCGATCGTCGGTGCGACGGTCGCCGGCGCACTCGCCGTCCTCGTCGCGCTGGTGACGAAGGGGGTGACGACAGCGATCATCGTCCTCGTCATCATCATCCTCGTGCAGCAGCTCGAGGGGCACATCCTGCAGCCGCTGCTGCAGAGCCGCTCGATGTCGTTGCACCCTGTCCTCGTGCTGCTCGGCATCGCGGCCGGCTCCGAGGACCATGGCGTCATCGGCGGTTTCCTCGCCGTCCCCGTCGTCGCGACGCTGGCGGTGCTGTTCCGCTACATCGGTGAACAGGTGGACCTGCGCTCCGGCACCGTCACCGTCGCCGACCTCGAGTACCGCACCGATCGAGGGCGCATCGCGGCGCTGCGCACCGAGCGCCTCCGCCGCCTCGGCGAATGGGGCGCACGCGAGACCGACGAGGAGAAGGCTTCGCGCGAGGCCGTCGCGGACGGCGACGGCGACGCTCTCGCCGCCTCGACCACGAAGCAGCCCACGCATGGCCTGGGAGCCGTCGTGAGTGCGTTGCGTTCGCGCCTCAAACGCTGAGGGGAAGATGATCGGGTGCCCGGGTTCGAGCCGGGGCCACCTCGATCAGGCATCCGTCGACGACGCGTCCGGCGCCGGGGTGAGCAGGGCTCGCTCCGGCGCCGTCGTCATGCCCGCCGGACGCCCGGCACCCGCCGTCAGCACCGCGTCAGCGCCCGCGCACGACTCCCACGTCACTCGTCGCGAGCGCGACGAGGCGTTCGTACTGGTCGGGCTCGGTCGTGTTCTCCCCCAGTCGATTCGGCTTGCCGTCGCCGTGGTAATCGCTCGAGCCGGTGACGAGCAGATCGTGCGTCCGCGCGAGGTCGCGGGCGTGGCGCACCTGCTCGGGCGTGTGGTCGCGGTGGTGGGCCTCGAGGCCGAGCAACCCGGCGTCGATCATCTCCTCGATGACGGCGTCGTCGACGACGCGTCCACGGACGTCCGCGAAGGGGTGCGCCATGACGGGCACCCCGCCGGCCGCCCGCACGAGGGTGACGGCGCGCACCGGGTCGATGGCGTAGTGACCGGCGTGGTAGGGGCCCGAATTGCTCAACAGGTGCTCGAAGGCGGTGCTGCGATCGGGCACGACGCCGTTCGCGACGAGCGCATCGGCGATGTGGGGGCGCCCGATCGTCGCGTCCGGCCCCGCCTGCGCGAGCACCTGCTCGTACGTGATCGGCACGTCGCGTCCGAGCCGCTCGACCATGCGCTCGGCGCGCGTCACCCGCGACTCGCGGGCACGTTCCATCTCGTCGAACAGCTCTCCCTCGGGAGCCGGAAGGTAGGCGAGCAGGTGGATGCTGATGCCACGATGGCGGCAGGAGATCTCGATGCCCCGTACGACGTCGATGCCGACGCGGCGCGCGGCGTCGGCGGCGTCGTCCCACCCGCGGGTCGTGTCGTGGTCGGTGAGCGCGACGACGTCGAGCCCCGCCTCCGATGCCTCCGCGACGACGTCGGCGGGGCTCGTCGTGCCGTCGCTGCGGTTCGAGTGGGTGTGCAGGTCGATACGCATGGGTGACAGGTTAGTGTTGCTGCCCGTGAGGGCAGGCATGGGTGAGCACGCGCCGCGTCCGGTGCGGCGGGCCGTTGCCTGCATGATGGCCGGTGCGCTCGTGCAGGCCGTCTCGACGCTCGTCGCATGGCTCGATCGTGACGGCACCCGCGCTCAGACGGCGCGGCTCGCGCACGAGTTCCAGCGGCGCACCCTGCCCGCCGGTGAGTTGGAGCGGGCGACGGATCAGGCCCGCTGGTTCGGTCTCGTCACGGGCGCATTCTGCGTCGTGCTGTGGTTACTCGTGGCGCGCCTGTGTCTGCGCGGTCGCGCCTCCGGGCGCACGTGCGCGACCGTCCTCGCCATCGTCTACACCTTCACCTTCCTGCTGTCCGGCGTGCGCTCGTTCGGCCCCGGCGCCCTCATCGGTGCGGTGACGATGACGCTCGGCCTCGCGACCGTCTACCTGCTGTGGCGTCGCCCGGTGACGCCGTGGTTGTCATCACAGGGTGCTGCCCGCGCCGCGCGCCGCACACGCTGAGACCGCTCGCGTCGCTAGGGTTTCGACCATGGTGAAGCAGGGCCCCCTCGACATGACCCCGCGTGCGCTCCGCCGCTCGCTCCGTCGGGCCGCATGCGGCGTCGCAGCGCTCGTCACGGCCACCGGCCTCGTCGCGTTGAGTGCGTGCAGCTCGGGAGCCGACCCCAAGGACGTCTCGGCGACCCAGACCCCGTTCAGCGCGAGCTCCTCGGCGACGACGGCGTCGTCCAACCCGAGTGCCATCACCTCCCCCAGCCCCGGGTCCGTCGTCAGCTCGGACGGCGCGTTCAACTTCGTCGTGCCGGCTGGGTGGAATCTCACGTCCCAGCCGAAATCGGTCGCCTACCTGTCGTCGTCGACTCTCGCGCACGACGTCGCGCCCACGATCGTCGTCGCGCGTTCCAGCGTCACGCCTGCGCCCGAGCTGGAGGGCACGCTGCGCCGGGCGTCGCTGCAGGCCAAGCAGAGCGGCGCATCGGTGGCCGCCCTGCCCGACCGCACCGTCGGCGGTGAGAAGGCCGTCGGCTTCACGGCGACCTCGACGGAGAAGAACGTCGACCTCAAGCGCAGCTACGTGATGCTCGCGCATGACAAGGTGCTGTACTCCGTCACCCTGACCGGCGCGAAGGCTGACGCCGCCCGCGACGAGTCGGCGTTGACGGCGCTGCTCGCCAGCTGGTCGTGGACCAAGAAGGGTGACGCCGGCTCGACGGCCAGTGGCACGACTCCGGCGGCGGTGCCGACGACGAGCGTCGCGCCGTCGTCGTCGGGTGCGTCCTCGGCGCCTGCCTCGTCATCCGCAGCATCGAAGCCCGCCCAGAGCTCGGGCACCGCCCGCCCGCCCAGCGCAACCGCCTCGAGCACGGCCCGCTGACGCACTCCGCGCCGCTCAGGCGGCAGTGTCGTTCGTCGTCTCGCTGACGGTTCGTCGCACGACGCGCGCGGTGAGCGAGTCGGCGCCCGCGCTGACCTGACGGCCGAGCAGCGTGCCGAGCGACACGCCGACTGACAGCGTGAGGCCCATGAGGACGGCGTTGAGCAGAGTGGTCTGCCACAGGGTGTTCTCGCCCTCGGTGATGAACATCATGATGCCCCGGTAGACCGCCTGCCCCGGCAGCAAGGGCACGATGCCCGCGGTGATCAGTGCGATGCTCGGCACGTGCACCCGTGTCCCCACGAATGGTGCCAGCGCCCCGACGACGAGGGCCGCACCTCCTGCGGCGACGGGCTCGCTGGTGCCGACACCCCACATGAGCGTCCCGAACAGCAGCCACGAGAATCCGCCGGTGAGAACGGCGGCGAGCACGGTGCGCGGAGCGCAGTACGCGGAGACGGCGAAGGCACCGGCGATGAGTGCGGCTGCCACGATCTGGGTGAGAACAGAGCCGGCGAAGCTGCTGGAGCGTTCGACGATGACGAGGTCGACGCCGAAGCGCTGGGCGATGCTCAGGACGAGCAGCACGCCCGCGACGACGCCGCCGGTGAGCAGGACGACCTCATAGGTGCGCGCGCCGGCGGTCAGGTAGAAGCCGTCGAGTGTGTCCTGCGCAGCCGTCACGACGCTCATGCCTGCGAGGAGCACGACGACGCTGGAGGCGACGACCAGGGAGGGTCTCACCTGTCCGAGCCACATGATCGTCTCCGCGTGTTGGTGGACGACGAGCAGGCCGACGGCGATAGCCGTCGCGAACATCGCACCGAGCATCTGCCCGAAGAACGCGGAGACACCGGCGCGCGCGACGGCGTACTGGATGCGGTCGACGACCGCCGTGGACAGCCCGGCGACGAGGACCATGGCCGTGCTGCCGCCGAGCAGCATCGCGACGCCTGCTCCCATGAGCGCCCACGCGAAGGTGATGACGCCGCGGCGGTACACGTGCGGTTGCTCGAGGATGCGTTCGAGGGTGTAGAGGTTGTCGTCGATCTCGCCCGGGTCGTCGGGGTCGCGGGCGATGTCGCGCACGAGGGCGTGCAACGCCTCGAGCCGCGAGTAGTCGGTGCCGAAGTGCATGATGATGCGCATGACGGTGATCGGGTCGCGGTGCACGCCGCGATGCATCGAGATCGTGACGGACGTGTAGGTGATGTCGACGTGCGCGCCCTGGAGCCCGTAGGCGCGCCCGACGCGCAGCAGCGACGCGGTGGTGTCGGCCACGGATGCGCCGGTGACGAGCATCGCCTCTCCGAGGCGGAGGCAGAAGTCGATGACGGCGCGCGTGTGCCACTCGGAGACGCGGTCGTTGGTGCCGCGCACCGAGATCGGCTTCGTCGGCGGCCCGCTCGGACGGATGACGGACATCGCCCGACCGCGCACCCGCGTCGCGCCGGTACGTGGCATCCGCGGGGCGCTCGTCGTGGCCGCGGCGGGTTTCGTGGGGTGGGCCTGCACAGGGCGGCTCTCGGGGCTGCTCGGCGCGGCACGACGCGGCGCCGGCAACGGGGTCGCCGACGGCGGTGTCGGGGTGGCCTGGGGGCCGTCGGGATTCACCATGTCGCGCCTGCACCTCGTCTCGTCACTTCTGTCGGCCCAGCCATTGTGGGGGATGCGGCGAACTGGGCGCACACCGTCCGCCACATGTCGGGGGCCGGGGTGCAGAATGGACGGGTGAGTGAGAAGCAGCAGACAGCAGAGCACCGCAGCCGCCCGGGTGGGGCGGCCTTCCGAGAGTTCGTCGCCTCCGGGTGGGCGCCGCGCGGCACCGAGCCGACGCCCCGCGCCGAGGTCGCCGACCTGACGCCCGCGCGACGCGAGGCCCTCTCGGCGGCCTTCGAGGGGGCCCGTCTCGTCGTGCCCGCCGGCGGGTTGAAGGTGCGCAGCAACGATTGTGACTACGTGTTCCGCCCGCACACCGCGTTCGCGTGGCTGACGGGTCTCGGCGCGGACCGCGAGCCGGACGCCGTCTTCGTCCTGGAGCCGCTGGCCGAGGGCGGGCACGAGGCGCAGATCTTCTTCCGCCCGCTCGCCGGGCGCGACACCGAGGAGTTCTTCGGTGACAGCCGCTACGGCGAGTTCTGGGTCGGTGCGCGACCGACGCTCGAGGACATGGCGAACGAGCTCGGCATCACCGCTCGTCACATCGATGAGTTCGCCGACGCTGCGGCCAAGGACGCGGGCGCGACGGAGGTGCTCGTCGTACGTGACGCTGACGTCGACGTCACGGCGCAGGTCGAGCAGATCCGCGCCCACCTCGACGAGGCCACCACCGAGAAGGCGCAGGAGCGCGATCTGGAGCTCGGCCGGTGGCTGTCGACGGCGCGGTTGACGAAGGATGCGTGGGAGGTCGGTCAGATGCGCGAGGCGTGCGACGCGACCGCGCGCGGGTTCGAGGCCGTCGTCGCCGATCTGCCGGAGGCGGTGCGTCGCGGGCGCGGTGAGCGCTGGGTCGAGGGTGTCTTCGGCCTGCATGCACGCCATGCGGGCAACGGCGTCGGCTACGACTCGATCTGTGCGAGCGGCGATCACGCGAACACGTTGCACTGGATCAAGAACACGGGCGACATCAAGGACGGCGACCTCATCCTCGTCGACGCGGGCGTCGAGGTCGACTCGCTGTTCACCGCTGACGTGACGCGCACCCTGCCCGTCAACGGCACGTACTCCCCCGCGCAGCGTGAGGTGTACGAGGCGGTGCTCGCGGCGCAGGAGGCTGGGCTCGCGGCGGCGAAGCCGGGCGCGAAGTTCTCGGACGTGCATGCCGCGACGATCCGCGTCATCGCGGAGCGTCTGCACGGCTGGGGTCTGCTGCCTGACGGCGTCGACGTCGAGGCGACGCTCGACCCGGAGAACGGCCAGTTCCACCGTCGGTGGATGGTGCACGGTACGAGCCACCACCTCGGCCTCGACGTCCACGACTGCGCCCTTGCGCGCAAGGAGGACTACATGGACGCCGAGTTGAAGCCGGGCATGATCATCACGATCGAGCCGGGCCTGTACTTCAAGGCGGACGACGAGTTGGTGCCGGATCGTTTCCGCGGCGTCGGTGTGCGTATCGAGGACGACATCCTCATCACGGAGGACGGCAACGAGAACCTGTCGGCGTCGCTGCCGCGCGACCCCGACGATGTCGAGGCCTGGATGCGCGACGTCTGGAGCCGGTGAATCGTCCTCACGCTGATCCGGCGGGCAGATGACGAGGGCTTGCGGGCTCGCCCTCGTCATCTGCCCGCTCGGTGCGACACCGCGCGGGCGTCCAGCTCGAAAAAGGAACTGATCTGGGCAGGCGACCTGCGGCGCGGCTAGAGCTGCCGGGCGCCCGACGGTGTGCGGCCGCGATGCCGCAGAGCGCGACATCACGAGGCACCGGCCCCGCCGGTGAACACCATCGACGCGGACGCCGAAACGCCCGCATCCGCCGAGTTCTCGACCGAGCCTGCGAGGTCGAGAACGAGAAGCGGGTGCGGGCGTTTCGGCCCGAACGGCCGGCGCACCGAGCGAACACGACGGCCGGGGCGCATGCGCCCCGGCCGACGGTGAGCCGGAAGCTGGCCCGTGAGAGGAATCAGTACACGCTGACGGCTTCGCCGATGTAGAGCAGCTTGGAGCCGATGAGGAAGTCCTGTGCGGCGCAGGACATGCGGCAGCAACCGTGGGAGGCGGGGTAGGCCGGGATGTCGTTGGAGCCGTGCAGGGCGATGCCGCCGTTGAAGTAGAACGGGCGGTAGAGGCCACCGAGGGCGCCGTAGTCCCAGCCGGAGGTGACGGAGCGGTACGTCTTGTATTCACCGGAGGGCGTGACGGCCTTGATGCGTCGGCCGTAGTAGGTGAAGGTCTGGCCGTTGCCGGTCGAGGTGTTGAAGATGTACTTGACGGAGCCGCCGCGCACGACCATGACGATCTGGCGGCTCTTGTCTACCTCGATGCGGTTGCCGCCGCGACGGCTGCTTGGACGGACGCCGCGGTTCAGCGCATCCCATGAGCGGGCGCCGACGACGCCGTCGCGGGCGAGGCCTGCGACCTTCTGCACGGCGAGGACTGCCTGCTTGGTCTGGGCGCCGAAGGCGCCGTCGGGGTTGCCGCACCAATAGCCGAGGGCGTTGAGGCGCTTCTGGAGGGTGGTGACCGCGCTGCCCTTGCTGCCGGTCTGCAGGACGGGGTTCGCGGCGGACGCCGTGCCCGAGCCGATGAGGCCGACGACGGCGAGCGTGCCGGTGGCGCCGGCGCCGGTGACGATGGCGCGGCGGCTGATTTCGTGGTGCTGCATGTCACTTTCCCTTCGATCGAGATCGTGGTGAGCGATCTGGGCTCTGGCGCGGCCCGTGTACGTCTGGGACGCGCGCCGGCCGATCTCGGTTTCCCCCCCGGCTCGTCGTGAGTCGTGCAGAATCCGTACCGGTTCACCGATTCCTCATCATGCCAGAGGTCGTGGTAATGGGGGCGGGCTCGACGGCGGCGTCCTGCGCCGCGATGCGCAGCTGCCGACGGGCGGGTGGGGATCGTTCTCCGCGTCGTTGCAGGGGTGCGACGCAGTCTCACAAGAGCTGCGGGCCTCGGCTCACGGCGATTCGCGCCCGTCGTTCGCAACGAAATCGTGATGAAACAATGAGGGTATGACTGCCGCGAAGCCTGCCACCGACCGTCTTGTCACCGAGGCCCTCGCCAAGTCGGGGTTGCTGTGGATCACCTCGACTGCCGGCTCGGCGCCGGTCTGGCACGTCCACCTCGCCGGGGTCGCGTACACGGTGAGCGGCCCGGGCGAGCAGTTCTCCCCCGAGCACCTCGGCCGCGTCGAGGTGGTGGCGCGTTCGAAGGAGTCCCGCGCTCGCCTCGTCTCCTTCGAGGCGGACGCCGACGTCATCACGCCCGAGGACGAGGTGTGGGAGGTCGCGACATTCGCCCTCAAGGCCGGGCGGCTCAACGCGCCGGCCCACGACATCGTCGCGCGCTGGGCGCAGGAGTGCCGTGTCACGCGCTTCACCCCCGACCTGGCGACGGTGGTGCTGCGCGGTGAGCGCCTTGATGCGCCGGCGCAAGATGACGCAGAGACCTCGGCCACTGCGGAGGCGGAGGAGACCACGTCCCGGCCGGCGCCGGCAGCAGCGAGAGCGGCGTCCGGGTCGAGAGCGACGCCCGCGAAGAATGCCGCGGCAGGTGCCTCCCCGGAGGCGCAGACGAGCCCCGCCGCGGCGCAGAGCGCTCCCGCGGCCGATCTCGGCACGAGCGCGCCGGGCGAACCGCGCCCCGCCGCTGCCGCCGCGGAGCGTGAGCACCGCGCCGCCGTGCGTGCCGAGGAGGCGACGCCGGAACCCGGCGGGTCCAGCAAGCCCGCCGACCCAGCGAACGCCCAACCGGGCGTCGATAGGGTGAACCCGTGAGCACCCGTGTCTTCGTCGCCCGTCTCGTCGGCCTCACCGTCTTCGACCCTCTCGGCGACCGCGTCGGGCGGGTGCGTGACGTCGTCGTCGTGTTCGGCAAGAACCCGAGCCCGCGCGTCATCGGCCTCGTCGTCGAGGTCGTGCAGCGGCGCCGCGTGTTCCTGCCGCTGACGCGCGTGACGTCGATCGATGCGGGCAAGGTCATCACGACGGGCCTGGTCAACATGCGCCGCTTCGAGCAGCGTCACAACGAGACGCTCGTATGCGCCGAACTCTTCGACCGCCAGGTGACGGTCCGCGAGCCGGACGGCGATACGTTCACCGGCACCGTCGAGGACATGGCGATGGAGCAGAACCAGCGTCGCGACTGGGACATGACGAAGGTGTTCGTCCGTGCGCAGGAGCAGTCGTCGGGCGCCTCGCGCGCCATGCACCGTCTGACGCGTCGGCGCACCGGATCGACCAGCCTGCACGACATCCGTGATGTCTACGGCCTCAACCGGCAGCACACCGAGCAGTCGGCTGAGCGGCTGCTCGAGACGTACGACGACCTGCGCGTCGAGGATCTTGCCGAGGTCATCCACGACCTGACGCCGAAGCGTCGCGCCGAGGTGGCGCGCGCCCTCGACGACGGCACGCTCGCCGATCTACTCGAAGAGTTGCCCGAGGACGACCAGGTCGAGATCATTGCCGCCCTCGACACCGAGCGCGCGGCCGACGTCCTCGAGGCGATGGAGCCCGACGACGCCGCCGACCTGCTCGGTGATCTGCCGCCCGAGACGGCCGAGGATCTGCTGCAGCGCATGGAGCCGGCCGACGCCGCTCCCCTGCGCCGGCTGCTCACGTACGACGAGAACACCGCGGGTGGTCTCATGACGACCGAACCGGCCATCCTGGGCCCGGAGGCGACGATCGCCGAGGCCCTCGCCGTCGTGCGCCGTGAAGAGGTCGCGCCGGCGCTCGCGTCGGCCGTGTTCGTCGTGCGCCCGCCGCTCGAGGTGCCGACGGGGCGCTTCCTCGGCATGGTGCACACGCAGCGGCTGCTGCGCGAACCGCCGCACACGTCGCTCGGCAACGTCGTCGACTCGACCGTCGACCCGGTCAACGTCGACGCGCCGCTCGGCGAGGTGACGCGCACCCTCGCGCAGTACAACCTCGTGTCGCTGCCGGTCGTCGACGACGACGGGCGCCTGCTCGGCGCTGTCACCGTCGATGACGTGCTCGACCACATCCTTCCCGAGGACTGGCGCGAGGAGCGCCATGACTTCCGCCAGGACAAGACCTTTCCGGGGGTGACGCAGTGAGCCGCGAAGTGGGTTCGCGCCGTGAGCGCGGGCGTGACGAGAAGCGGGACGAGCGTCGCGACGCCAAGGAATCCCGGGAGGAATCGCGTCGCAAGGAGGCATTGAAGGAGGCTCGTCGGGACTCACGCGACGAACGCGACGCCGCCGGCCGCCTCGATCAGCCGCAGGAGAAGCGGGCGCGCGTGCTGCCACGCATCGACCTCGACTCCGAGGGCTTCGGCGTCGCGAGCGAGAAGTTCGCGCGCTACATGGGTACGGCGAACTTCCTCATCCTGATGTCGGGCTTCATCATCATCTACGTGGTGGTCAACATGACGCCACTGAAGTTCGACGAGTACCCGTTCGTCTTTCTCACGCTCCTGCTGTCGCTGCAGGCCTCGTACGCGGCGCCGCTCATCCTGCTCGCGCAGAACCGTCAGGACGATCGCGACCGCGTCGCCATCGAACAGGATCGCTCGCGCGACGAGCGCAACCTCGCCGACACCGAGTTCCTCACCCGAGAGGTCGCCTCGCTGCGCCTCTCGATGCGTGAGACGGCGACGCGTGACTTCGTGCGCTCCGAGCTGCGTTCGCTGCTCGAGGAGATGGAGGAGCGCGGCATGCTCGCCACGCCTGATGCCGAGGACGACGATGCCGGCTCGTCGAAGCAGGAGAAGAAGGCCGCGAAGAAGCAGGCCAAGAAGGACGCGCGCCCGGAGGCATGAGGGCGCGAGGGCCCGGGTGGACGTGACTCAGGCCACTCACTACCACGCCGTACGATGGAGGGCATGACCACCCCCACTCTCGACGCCATCGGCGCTGCCCTGGCGACCGTGGAGGATCCGGAGATCCACAAGCCCATCACCGAACTCGGCATGGTCGAGTCGGTCGATGTCTCCGAGTCCGGCCACGTCGCCGTCACCATCCTCCTGACGATCGCGGGCTGCCCCCTCAAGGCGAAGCTGACGGAGGACACGACGAAGGCCGTGATGGCCGTCGACGGTGTCACGGGCGTCCAGGTGAACCTCGGCGTGATGAACGATGAGCAGCGCAAGAACCTGCGCGAGCAGCTCAAGGGCTCCTCCCCCGAACGTGAGATCCCGTTCGCCAAGCCCGGTTCGATGACGCGCGTGTACGCCGTCGCGTCCGGCAAGGGCGGCGTCGGCAAGTCGTCCGTGACGACGAACCTCGCCGCCGCGCTCGCCGAGCAGGGCCTCAAGGTCGGCGTCGTCGACGCCGACATCTACGGCTTCTCCGTGCCGCGCATGCTCGGCGTCGCGCACCGCCCGACGCAGGTCGACGACATGATCCTGCCGCCCGAGGCGCACGACGTGAAGGTCATCTCGATCGGCATGTTCGTGCCCGGCAACCAGCCCGTCGTGTGGCGCGGCCCGATGCTGCACCGCGCGCTCCAGCAGTTCCTCGCCGACGTGTTCTGGGGCGACCTCGACGTCCTCCTGCTCGACCTGCCGCCCGGCACAGGCGACATCGCGATCTCCGTCGCGCAGCTCATCCCGACCGCCGAGATCCTCGTCGTGACGACGCCGCAGCAGGCCGCCGCCGAGGTCGCCGAGCGCGCCGGTGCGATCGCCCTGCAGACGAAGCAGCGCGTCGCCGGCGTCATCGAGAACATGTCGTGGCTCGAGCTGCCCGACGGCACGCGCCAGGAGATCTTCGGCGCGGGCGGCGGCGCCACCGTCGCCGAATCGCTGACGCAGTCAATCGGCGCGCCCGTCGAGCTGCTCGGCCAGATCCCGCTCGACACGACCCTGCGTGAGGGCGCCGACCACGGCATCCCCGTCGTCGTCGGCCACCCCGACGCGCCCGCCGCCGTCGCCCTGCGCGGCATCGCCAAGGGCCTCGGCACGCGCGCTCGCGGCCTCGCCGGACGCAGCCTCGGGCTGACGCCGAGTACCAAGCTGTGAGTTGACGCGCCGCTCGCGCACAGCGAGCACACCGACGAGAGCCGCAACCCTGCACGTCAGGGTTGCGGCTCTCGTCGGTGTGCGCGGAAGCTGAAACTCCCCCGCGAGGTCGGTCAGCGCTCGACCGGCACCGGTTCGGTCGAGCTCAGGTGGCGTCGTCGTCGAAGGGCGTGACGCGGTCGGGGTGGTATTCGGCAGTGACGAGGGAGCGCGGGGCGGCCGGCACGCCGTAGGCGTCCTCACCGCCGGTGCCCTCCGCTCCGATCCCTCCGGCCCCGACGCCGTCGGCTCCGCTATCGCTGCTGTATGCAGCTGCGCCGGCCGCACCCACGGCGCCCGCCGCTGTCGCGCCGGTCGACTGCGCGGTGCGCTCTCTCAGCCCGATCTCGCCCGCGATGTCGGCGTCGGGATCGTCGAACAGCGCCTCGCGCACGATCTTGCGCGGGTCGTACTGGCGGGGGTCGTACTGGCGCCAGTCGACGTCCTGGAACTCGGGGCCCATCTCCGTCTTGAGCTGCGTCTTCGCTCCCTCGGCCATCTCCCGCGCGGTGCGGATGAACGTGCGCAGCTTGTCGACATAACCCGGCAACCGCTTCGGCCCGATGAGCACGAGAGCGATGATGACGATGATGATGAATTCGCCCGAGTTGATGTCGATGAATGGAATGTTCACGCGTACGTCACCCCTGCGAACTCGCTCATGGGGCCATTCTGCCTGATCCGGCGCGACTCACCGTCACCCGCTCACCGTGCGTGACCTCGCGGCTGCCCGCGACATCGATCGTCGGGGGCGCGATCCTGTCGCTTCCGACGCTCGCCATGCGGCTGCGCTCCGGCGCCATCGGCGCGGAATGCGACGGTGTGACGAGCACGAACGCGCCCACGCATGCCGCGGTCGAGCCGAGGCCCGCGAGACCCGCGACGAGCCCCGCCCGCACGTTCGAGCGGCGCCGGCGCGCTGCCGGGTGCTGGCGCGTGGCATCCTGCCACGCGATCTCGTCCTCCCGGGAACCAGCCGCAGCGCGGTGGGGCGCCGCCTCCAGCACCATGGCCTCGTCGGCGCAGGAGCCAGGCGCCGCTGACGGCGGCCGCGACGCGCACTCCGGCGCCAGAGCGAGCAGCCCTGCGACGAGGGAAGCATGACGGTCGGGGTCGACGGGCACCGCGCGCACCTCACGAACGATGGCGCGTTCCGCGTCGACGTCACGGCGGCACACCGAGCACACGAGCAGGTGGCGCGCCGCGCACCGCATCGACACCGCGTCGAGTCTGCCGTCGACGTACAGGTCGATGGCTTCGCCCAGGTGCCCCGAGCGATACCGGCGGATCACGTGAGCCCCACGGCCGGGCGTCGCGTGAGCCCCTCCTTCGCGGCCTGGACGACGCTACGACGTCGCGCCTCACGAGCGGCGGGCGAGCGATGCGCGAGCGACTCGCGCAGGGCGGCCCGGCCGCGGTGGATGCGTGAACGCACCGTGCCGAGCTTCAGTCCGAGAGTCTGGGCGATCTCCTCGTACGTGAGGCCCTCGATGTCGCACAGCACGACCGTCGCGCGGAAGTCGGGGGCCAGCGCGTCGAGCGCGCGCTGCACGTCGTCGTCCAACTGCGCGTCGAGGACGACCTGCTCGGGCCCGGCCGCTCCGGAGGGCAGCCGGCCGTCGGCGTCGTCGGCCAGGGCGTCGAAGCGGATGCGCTGCTTGCGGCGCATGCGATCGAGGAACATGTTCGTCGTGATGCGGTGCAGCCAGCCCTCGAAGGTGCCGGGACGGTACGAACCGAGCGAATTGAACACGCGCACGAAGACGTCGTGCGTCAGGTCCTCTGCGTCGTGGACGTTGCCGGTGAGGCGGTAGGCGAGTCGGTAGACGCGCGCACTGTGCTCGGTGACGATCTCCTCCCACGTCGGCGGCTGCCAGCCAGGCGGCGCCTGCTCGGCGACATGCACACGCGAGCGCGTGTTGACGGGGTGAACGGGGTCGGCAACTGCGCCCCGGGGGTTCGACATCGACATGGGTCCTCCCGACCGCATCTCGGCGCTGGCGCGCCGCGAGCATTCATTATCCCCGGCATGCCTGTGGACTTGCTGAGGGACCCGCCGGCTGGCCGCCTCGTGCGGCTGAGGCCCAGTTGCGTTCAGAATTCGTGGGGCCCATTGCGGATGCTGCATTCTTGTCGCGCATTCCGAACGCTGCCCTGCTGCTGAGACGTCGAGCGCCTCGGGCCGCGGAGCTCGACGGCCGTCATCCGCGCACAGTGGGCTGCACAGGGGCTGGCGCCGCACTGCGCGCAGAGTCGGCTGCACTGGGCCTGGAGCCGCCATCGGCGCACAGCCGCGTGCCGACCCACGGATCGGGTGGGGCTGCGAGCGCCCCTAGGATGTCCCCCATGACCAGTTTCAAGCCCGCGAGCTGGGCGTACGCCGAGGATTTCGCCGACGAGCCCCAGCACATCGAGGCTGCCCGCATCCAGGGCGAGCACCTCGGCGCCACCCCGGTGACGAGCGCCGCGGGCGCTGCCCTGCGCATGCTCGCGGCGTCGACGGCGGCGCGCACCGTCGTCGAGATCGGCACGGGCGCCGGTTCGTCCGGGCTGTGGCTGCTCGACGGCATGCCGGCTGACGGGGTGCTCACCACGATCGACATCAGCATGGAACACCAGCGCGCCGCCCGCGCGGCGTACCAGCGCGCGGGTTACCCGCCCCAGCGCACCCGCATCATCTCCGGCAGCGCCCTGACGGTGCTGCCGCGCCTCGCGGATGCCGCCTACGACCTCGTCCTCGTCGACGGTGAGAAGGACGAATACCCCGCGTACGTCGAGCAGGCGCTGCGTCTCGTGCGGCGCGGCGGCGTCATCGTCCTCGACAACATGCTGTGGCATGACCGCGTCGCCGACCCCGCGGTGCGCGACGAGACGACGAAGCGTCTGCGCGCCCTCGGCAAGGAGCTGCGCGAACGTGACGACCTGCTCACGACGCTCCTGCCCGTCGGCGACGGCCTCCTCGTCTGCGTCAAACGCTGACGCCGGCCTGCGCGCCCTCTGCGACGAGTTGCGCGAGCACGAGGCGCGCCAAGCGCTGACGCCCGCCTGCTCACCCTCGGCCACGAGTTGCGTGAACACGAGTGGCGACACACAGCGCGGCTGCCTGTCGCGCTGCCACCCAGCCGCCGGCGCTGGCACGACGCGAACAGGCGCCTCATCCCCGGAGGGATGAGGCGCCTGTTTCGAGCGGTGCGTGACGAACGCGTCAGCCGACGCAGTCGGTGATCGCGGCGCCGAGGGCCTTGGCCTCGTCGGCGTTCATCTCGACGACGAGACGTCCGCCGCCTTCGAGCGGCATGCGCAGCAGGATGCTGCGGCCTTCCTTCGCGACCTCAAGGGGACCGTCACCGGTCCGCGGCTTCATCGCTGCCATGGGTTGACCCCTTTCGAGAACGCGCCACACGGCGCGCTAGGTTCTGCCACATCGTCGAAGCGTGCCGCGATCCTCCGTCGCGCCGAACACGACTCCCCGCTCTCGCAAGGGCGCCGGTGTGCTCGTCGATCAGCTTGTTACCCACCATTATTGCGCGTCCTGCCAGGCAGACGAAATCCATGTGTGAAACTCGTCACCATGTCTGCCACCTCTGAAGTTCTCGTCGACGTGAGCGACGGCGTCGCCACCGTCACGCTCGACCGCCCCGACTCGCTCAACTCACTGACCGACACGAGCAAGACCGCGCTGCTCGCCGCCGTCAGACAGGTCGCCGACGATGCGTCGATCCGAGCCCTCGTCCTGACGGGGGCCGGGCGCGGATTCTGCGTCGGCCAGGATCTGCGCGAGCACGCCGAGCAGCTCGGTGCCGGGTCGAAGGGCCCGTTCGAATCGGTGTCGCGCTACTACAACCCGATCGCGACGACGCTCGCGCAGATGCCGAAGCCCGTCATCGCCGCCGTCAACGGCGTGGCGGCAGGCGCCGGGTTGTCGCTCGCGATGCTGGCCGACTTCCGGATCGCCGCGCCCACGGCCAAGTTCACGACGGCGTTCGCGGGCATCGGGCTCAGCTGCGACACGGGCGCGAGCTGGAGCCTGCAGCGACTCGTCGGCTCGGCCCGCGCGCGCGAACTGCTCTTCGATGCGCGGACGATCGACGCCGACGAGGCCCTGCGCATCGGCCTGGTCAACCGCATCGAGGACGACGCCCTCGCCGCAGCGCAGTCATGGGCGGCCCGACTCGCGGCCGGCCCGACCCTCGCCTACGCCGCGATGCGCGATGCGCTCGAATTCGCGTCGAACCACTCGCTGGTGGAGTCGTTGGCCCACGAGGAGCCGCTCATGATCCGCACGGGATCGAGCGACGATCACCGACGCGCCGTCGACGCCTTCCTCACCAAGCAGCCCCCGACCTTCGAGGGCCGCTGACCCATCGGCGATGTTCCTCCACATTCGCCTACGGCGACGGCGGCCCGTCGCTCCCTCCGTTCGCAGGCTGGGGCTCCCAGAGACGCGCGAAGGGCACCCTGTGTCTGACGGTCGCCCCCGCCGGTAGTCTGGGGTGCCGAGGGGGTGCCGAGCGACGGTCCCTAGGGGGCACGGCACAGATTGCCTGCGTTCGGCGCGCACCCCCGCCGTCAACCTGATGCTCGGAGGGCTCACGCCGACGACGCAGCCGTCTCACGTTTGACCCGGCGACGGCGCCGGGCACCGGGCGCCTCGACCTCACCCCGCCAGACGTTCGATGGCGTCGCCGGCAACACACCCTGCTGCGTGGTCGTTGACGTACCCGCACGCCTGCATGAGCGAGTAGCAGGTCGTAGGTCCGACGTGCGCGAAGCCGCGCCGTTTCAGTTCTTTCGCGAGCGCGGTCGACTCGTCCGACGACCCGACGACGTCCGCCACGGTCGCCGGGCGCTCGTGCGCCGCAGGCGGGAAGGTGTCGATGAGCGCCTCGAGCCCACCGTCGGCACGCAGCTCGACGACGGCGCGCGCGTTCATCACCGCAGCCTCGATCTTGCGGCGATTACGCACGATCGAGGCATCGCCCATCAACCGCTCGACATCGGCGGCCCCGAGCGCCGCCACGGCATCCGGCTCGAACCCGACGAAGGCCGCCCGGAACGCCTCACGCTTGCGCAGGATCGTCAGCCAGGACAACCCCGACTGGAACGACTCGAGCGTCAGCCGCTCGAACAGTTCCCGCTCACCGCGCACCCGTCGCCCCCATTCGTCGTCGTGGTAGGCGACGTAATCTGGTGCGCTCGTGGCCCATGCGCAGCGGGCGACACCGTCGTCACCGACGATGAGCAGGCTCATGCGTGGCGGTCGCTCGACGACTCCCGCGACGCCGCGTGCCGGCCTCCCGGCTCATCACTGCCAACTGGCTCATCGCCCTTGTCGAGCGCCACGGCCTCGCGCGCCGCGGTCTCAGACGCCTCGTCCTCGCGCTCGTGCCCGAGCGAGCGGCGCCCGCGACGCCGGAACTGGACGATCTCGGCCGCCTCGTCACCGGCCGGGCGGCTACGAGACGCACCCTCCGCGTCGGCCACGGCGTCAGGGCGAGCCGTCGTGGCGCGCGCACCGTCGGGCTTCTCGCCGAGCTGCGATTCCAACTCACCGATCTCTTCGAACAGGCGGTCGAGCACCGCGTCGACCTGACCCATGTTGTACCCGCGCAGTGCCTGGTCGAAACGAACGGCGTCCACGCCCTGTGCGCCCAGGGGGCCGGGCGGCAACTCGAACGATGACGTGCTGCTCGGGCCCGACATCGAGTCGACGCCGATGCGTCCGGCGAGAACCGCGACGAGCGCCCCGATGATGACGATCAGGACGACGATGAGGACGATCATCATGATGGTGCTCCTCAGGCCTCGACGGGACGCTCGCCCGCGCGAGCGGCGCGGTGAGCGTCACGGATGAACGCGATGGCTTCTTCTGCGGTGTCGACGATGACCATGCGGTCGACGTCGCGCTCGGAGATCATGCCCTCGGCGAGCACCGTCGCGCGCAACCATTCGCGCAGCGGGCTCCAGAACGCGGTGCCGACGAGCACGATCGGGTAGTGCGTCACCTTCTGCGTCTGCACGAGCGTGATCGCCTCGAACATCTCGTCAAGCGTCCCCACACCGCCCGGCAGCACGATGGCGCCCTGCGTGTACTTGACGAACACCGTCTTGCGCACGAAGAAGTAGCGGAAGTTCACGCCGAGGTTGACGAAGCGGTTGAGCCCCGTCTCGAAGGGCAGTTCGATGCCGAGCCCGACGGACGTGCCGCCTGACTCGAAGGCGCCCTTGTTCGCGGCCTCCATCGCGCCCGGGCCCCCGCCGGTGACGACGGCGAAGCCCTCCTTGACCAGGGCGCGCCCCACCTGCTCGCCCACGGCGTACGCCGGATGCTCGGACTTGAGCCGCGCCGAGCCGAACACGCTGATGGCGGGCCCCAGCTCGGCGAGCGCGCCGAAGCCCTCGACGAACTCGGCCTGGATACGCATGACGCGCCATGGGTCGGTGTGGACCCAGTCCGCCTCGAAGTTCGAGTCGAGCAGTCGCTGGTCGGTCGTCGTGCGCGGCACGTGCTTGCCGCGCAGCGTGACCGCACCCTTGTGGTAGTCGTGCTCGGGGCCGGCCTTGCGGCGTTCTGCCTCGTCACGGCGGGCCGCGAGACCCGAATCGGCAACCGGGCCGGGCTGCGACGCGACGTCGACCATCTCCTCGCTCCCGCGGGCGCTACGCGCGTCGCGCTCGTCGTCGTGGTGCGCCATCAGGCCAGCCATCCCTTGAGCAGCTCGAGCGCGGTGACGATCTGATCCTCGGGGCACCACTCGTCGTCCATGTGGGCGACGTTCGGGTCCCCGGGGCCGAAGTTGACCGCAGGCACGCCGACGGCGGAAAAGCGCGCGACGTCCGTCCACCCCTCCTTCGCGACGACAGGCAGGCCGAGCGCGTCGACGAACGCCTTCGCCGCCGGGCGGTCGAGACCGGGACGGGCGCCCCCGGCGAGATCGTCGCACTCGGTGTCGAAACCATCGAAGAACGTCGTGACGTACGCGAGCGCGTCCTCGGCGCTCTTGTCCGGCGCGAAGCGGTAGTTCACCGTCACCGTGCACGCGTCGGGGATGACGTTGCCCGCGATGCCGCCGGAGATGTTCACCGCGTTGAGGCCCTCGTGGTAGTCGAGACCGTCGACGGTGACCGTCTGCGGTTCGTACTCACGCAACCGGTTGAGGATGTCGGCAGCCTTGTGGATGGCGTTGTCACCCTTCCAGGGCCGCGCCGAGTGGGCGGCGATTCCCTTGGTGCGCACGTGAACCCGCAGCGTCCCCTTGCAGCCGCCCTCGATACCGCCGTTGGTCGGCTCGAGCAGGACGGCGAACGCGGCCCCCTCGAGCAGCTCCGGTCGGGTGCGCGCAATGCGCCCCAGACCGTTGTGCTGATCCTCGATCTCCTCGCCCTCGTAGAAGACGAAGGTGATGTCGCGGTTCGGCTCCGTCAGTTCTTTGGCGATCTTGAGCTGGACGGACACCCCGCCCTTCATGTCGGTCGTGCCGCGCCCGTGCAGCTTGCCGCCGACACGCTTGACGGGCAGGTTGGCGGGATCCTTCGTCAGCGGCACCGTGTCGATGTGGCCGGCGAGGACGATGCGTTCGTCACGCCCCAGGTTCGTGCGGGCGACGATCGTGTTGCCGTCGCGTACGACGTCGAGGTGGTCGAGCGTCGCGAGCTCGGCCTCGATCGCGTCGGCGAGGTTCTTCTCATCGAGAGAGACCGACTCGATGTTGCACACCGATTCGGTGAGCGCGACGACGTCCTGCGTCAGGTCCAGAGAAGCCATGCCCACACCCTATGACCCGTCGCCGACAACCGTGGCACGGGAGAGGAACGTCCATCGCCCGGGGAGCGAATGTGTGCGCGAATCGCAGACGAGTCGGCCCGCCACCCGGACGAGCCCACCCACAGCCGCGAACCCCTCGGTAGCCTGGGCGGCATGACTGATGCACGCACCGCCTGGGGCTACGGCCTCGCCACCGTGACCGCCGACGGCACCACGCTCGACACGTGGTACCCCTCCCCCGCGCTCGGCACGCCCGACGACGCCACCAAGGCTCCGTCCGCGCTCACCGCCCTCGAGACGAAGGACGACGCGCGCACGGTGACGACGAAGGTCGTGCGCACCGTCATCGACCTCGACGCCGCCCCGGACGACGTTCCCGACGCGTACCTGCGCCTGCATCTGCTCAGCCACCGCCTCGTGCTGCCGAACACCATCAACCTCGACGGCATCTTCGGCCGGCTCGCCAACGTGGTGTGGACGAACTTCGGCCCGTGCGCCGTCGACGACTTCGAGATGACGCGCGCGCGTCTGCGTCAGCGTGGCCCCGTCAGCGTCTTCAGCATCGACAAGTTCCCGCGCATGACCGACTACGTCACGCCCAGCGGTGTCCGCGTCGCCGACGCCGACCGCGTGCGTCTCGGCGCCCACCTCGCCGAGGGCACGACCGTCATGCAGGAGGGTTTCGTCAACTTCAACGCCGGCACGCTCGGGCACTCCATGGTCGAGGGGCGTATCACGCAGGGCGTCGTCGTCGGCGACGGCTCCGACATCGGCGGCGGCGCCTCGATCATGGGCACCCTGTCGGGCGGCGGCACGCAGCGCGTCAGCCTCGGCGAACGCTGCCTGCTCGGCGCCGAATCGGGCCTCGGCATTGCGCTCGGTGACGACTGCGTCGTCGAGGCCGGCCTCTACCTCACCGCCGGCACCAAGGTGACGATGCCCGACGGCACCGTCACCAAGGCCGTCGAGCTCTCCGGTGGCGCCAACATGCTCTTCCTGCGCAACTCCGAGACGGGCGCCGTCGAGTGCCGCGCCCGCGCAGGCAGGGGCATCGAGCTCAACGCGGACCTGCACAAGAACTGACGCCACAGGCGGGCATGCGGGGTCGCGACCATCCGAGCCGCGGCGCCCCGCGGCATTTCATCACCCGTTCAACCCCACGGACCGTCAGCCAGGCGTCACACTGTGAGCGCCCCACGCACGAGGAGACGACGATGACGAGCCACCCCGACCGAACGCACCTGAACGGCCCGACCCCACGCGAGGACCTGCGGGAGCCGCACGAGACGCGGGTGCCCGTCAGCGAGCGCGACCAGGTCCGCGAGAGTGGCTTCGACGCCTACTCGGCGCCGGATCTGCAGGCCGCGTCGTCGATGAGCGGCGCGAGCAGGATGCAGCGCATCGTCGCTCTTTTCCTGCTGCTGGGCCTGCTCGCGACGTTCGGGATCGCGTTCATCGGCTGACGCCCGCCGCTCGCCGCTGCGACCGATCGAACCCAGCGCGCGCTCTTGCGTGGGGCGACACCCCCCCGTCCCTGACGCGGGGAAGGCCGTCGTACCGGCCGGACGTCAGGCATGATGGAGGGGCTGCTCACCTTCGATGGTGAACAGCCCCTTCGTCCGACGGTGCGAACGCGATCAGCGCCGCGCCGGCGTCACTTCGTCGGGTAGTCGCGCTCGGTCGCGCCGACGTACACCTGACGCGGACGGCCGATCTTCTTCGCCGCGTCCTTGTTCTGCTCACGCCACTGCGCGATCCAGCCGGGCATGCGGCCGATGGCGAACAGGACGGTGAACATGTTCGTCGGGAAGCCCATCGACTTGTAGATGAGGCCCGTGTAGAAGTCGACGTTCGGGTACAGCTTGCGCTGCACGAAGTAGTCGTCCTTCAGCGCGCGCTCCTCGAGGCCCATGGCGAGCTCGAGCTGCTCGTCCTTGCCGTTCTTCTCGAGGATCGAGTGGGTCGCCTTCTTGACGATGGCGGCGCGCGGGTCGTAGCTCTTGTAGACGCGGTGGCCGAAGCCCATGAGCTTCACGCCGTCGACCTTGTTCTTCACCTTGTCCATGAAGTCCTCGGCCGAGTCACCCGTCGACTGGATCTTCTCGAGCATCTCGAGAACAGCAGAGTTCGCGCCACCGTGCAGCGGGCCCGAGAGGGCGCCGATGCCGGCGGTGATCGACTGAAACAGGTCCGCCTCGGCGGAACCAACCATGCGGACGGTCGAGGCCGAGCAGTTCTGCTCGTGGTCGCCGTGCAGCGTGAAGAGCATGTCGAGCGCATCGGCGGTGGCCTGGTCGACGTCGCCGCCGAACATCATGTGCAGGAAGTTCTCGACGTACCCGAGCGAGGCGTCGGGCGCGATGAACGACTCACCGATCGACTTGCGGTACGAGTACGCGGCAAGCGTCGGGACGGCGCCCAGCAGGACGGCCGTCGCCTTGTCGATCGCGGCGTCGTCCTTCACCGACAGCGCGTCGGCGTAGTACGTGCCGAGCGCCGGGACGACGGAGGCGAGGATCAGCATCGGGTGCGCGCCCTTGGGGAACGCGTCGAAGATCTTCTCCAGGCCCTCGGGCAGGACAGACGCCTTCGCGACGGCCTGGGTGATCTCGTCGAGACGAGCCTGCGACGGCAGATCACCGTCGATGAGGAGCGCGGCGACCTCGAGGAACGAGGCGTTCTCCGCGACCTGGTCGATGGGGTAACCGCGGTAGCGCAGGATGCCCTGGTCACCGTCGATGTAGGTGATGGCGGACTTGCACGACGCGGTGTTGACGAAGCCGACGTCGAGGGTGACGTTGCCCGTCTCCTTCATGAGCGCCGAGATGTCGTAGCCGCTGCAGCCCTCGACGGCCTCGACGATCGGGAACTCGAGTTCCTTGTCGTCGGCCGTGAACGTGGCGTTGCCCTGAGAAGTCATGTGGGTTTTCCTCCTTGCGGACCGGCAGGGGTGTACCGGGTTAGCGAATGAGACGTTACCTGAGAATTTCCGCTGCTTTTAATCCGCTACCACCGGGTAGAGGAAAAACTTTGACTGTCCGTCAACCCGCTGTGAGGCGCCTCACAGCGGCGTCGATCCGTTCGTCGGTGGCCGTCAGCGCGATGCGGACGTGCTGCTCGCCCGCGACGCCGTAGAAGTCGCCCGGCGCAGCGAGGATGCCGAGCTCGGCGAGCGCGTCGATCGACTCGCGGCAGGGGCGTCCCTGCGTCGCCCACAGGTACAGACCGGCCTCGGAATCGTCGATCCGCCAGGCTGCCGCCTCCAGCGCAGGTTTGAGAGCGGCGCGGCGGCGCGCGTAGATCGCCTTCTGGGCGGCCACGTGGGCGTCGTCCTCGACCGCCGTCTTGAGCACCCGCTGCACCGGCCACGGCACGATCATGCCGGCGTGCTTGCGAACGTCGACGAGCTGCTTGACGATCGCTGGGTCACCCGCGACGAAGCTCGCACGGTATCCGGCAAGGCTCGACTGCTTGCTCAGGGAGTACACCGACAGCAGCCCGGTGTGATCTCCACCGCACACGCGGTCGTCGAGGATGCTCGGGGCGCTCAGCTGCCCCGCCTCGCCGGCGCCGTCACGCCAGTCGAGCTCGGCGTAGCACTCGTCGCTCGCGACGATGACGCCACGCGCGCGTGCCCAGTCGACGACCTTCTTGAGGTGCTCGACACCGAGAACCTTGCCGTTCGGGTTGCCGGGGCTGTTGATCCACAGCAGCTTCGGCGCCTGCGGCCCGAACTCGGTGAGGCCCCGCATCGGACGTGGCGTCGCGCCCGCGAGGCGAGCGCCGACGTCGTACGTCGGGTAGGCGACCTCGGGAAAGGCGACGACGTCCCCGGCGCCCAGGCCGAGCAGCGTCGGGAGCCACGCGACCAGTTCTTTAGAACCGACCGTGGGCATGACGCCGTCGGGGTCGACGTGGCTCGCGTTGCGGCGGCGTGCGTACCAGGCGGCGATCGCCTCACGCAGATCGGGGGTCCCCCACACCTGCGGGTAACCGTGGGCGTCGGCGTTGGCCGCGAGTGCGTCCTGCAGGATCTGCGGCGTCGGATCGACGGGCGTGCCGACGCTGAGGTCGACGATGCCGTCAGGGTGCTCACTCGCGCGCGCCTTGGCCGCGGCCAGCGAATCCCAGGGGAAGTCAGGAAGGTTGAGCGCCATGCCGCCATTCTCGCACCTGCCACCGACATCCCCACCCTGCCCGAACCCCCGCGCCGCCAGGGCCGCATGCCCATCGGCTAACGGCGTCCACCCCTGACTGTCAGCCTGGGTGTGAGTCACTCAGGAGGTGGGTATGCGC
>NZ_LSJT01000061.1:0-1009 GCF_001556795.1 Dermacoccus sp. CCH2-D9 | reverse complement strand
GGCGAGTTCAACCGGTCAACGCACCACCACCGATAGGGGATCGTGGGTGTCATGGCCGGGTTGTCGAACGAGCAGCAGGAGAACGTCTGGGCGTTGTGGGCGAAGGGTGAGTCGATCAGGCTCATCGCCCGCACGATCGGCGTCAGCCAAACCCCAGTCCGGACGCTGCTGCGCCGCCATGGCGGAGTGAAACCGCCGCCGCGCGCCCGGAACCGGCGGCACCTGTCGCTGAGTGAACGTGAAGAGATCTCCCGCGGCCTCGCCGCCGGCTTGTCGTGCCGTGTCATCGCCGCTCGGCTGGGACGGCATCACACGAGCATCAGCCGCGAAGTCGCCCGCCACGGCGGCCCCGGCACCTATCGCGCGGCCAGCGCTGACGCGGGCGCGTGGCGCAACGCGCGCCGCCCGAAACCCTCACGTCTTCACCGCGACCCGGCGCTGTCGAGCCTAGTCGCGGCGAAGCTGGAACGAGGGTGGTCACCCACCCAGATCGCCCACTGGCTACGGCGCGAACAGCAGGATTCGTTGTCGCACGAGTCGATCTACCACGCCCTGTACACCGGCCAGATCCGTGCGCCACGACAGGGAAGCCTCCTGCGATCAGGGCGATCCCTGCGCCATGCGCGCGTCGCGAAACCCCGACAACGCCGCGGCGTGTTGCGGAACATGACCTCCATCCACGATCGACCCACCAGCGTCGAAGACCGGGCCGAAGTCGGCCATTGGGAAGGTGACCTCATCATGGGCCAGCGCCCATCAGCCGTGGCCACCCTCGTCGAACGCTCCACCCGCCTGGTGCGCGTCGTCGCCCTGCCAAACGGGTACAAGGCTGACGCCGTCAGGGACGCTCTCATCGAGAATCTCGCCGACATGCCGCCGCAGTTTCGTCGGTCGTTGACGTGGGATCGCGGCAGGGAAATGGCCTTCCACGACCAGGTGACGCACGCCCTGGGCATGCAAGTGTTCTTCTGTGACGCCCGTTCGCCATGGCAGCGCGGCACGAACGAAA
>NZ_LSJT01000060.1:0-7395 GCF_001556795.1 Dermacoccus sp. CCH2-D9 | reverse complement strand
CAACCCTGAGGCGTGGATGTGGTTCCGTGACGTCATCGGCGCGGGTGAGGCCCCGGATCGTCGGCGCGATGAGGTGTGGATCACAGGCGTCAACCCTTTTCTATCGCATCGCCCGGGTGGCGCGTCGAGGGCGGTTCGCATACTGACGGGTAGCAAACGTGGGGCGCTGAGTACGCTTGCGCCATGACTGCGACCGTCGACGCCGTGCGTGCCCTTGCCGACCTGCCCGAGGTGGGCGAGAGTGTCGATCGTGCCCGTGAAGCCTGCACCGAACTGCGCTGGCACAACGCGTTGCGACGGCGCATCCCGCAGGCCGCCGCCGAGTCGCGTGTGCGCGGGGCGCGGGCCAGCGCCGCGCTGGACGGCGCCGAGGTCTCCGTCGACGTCGTGCGTGAGTTGGTCGTCGGGCTGACGTCGTGGCCCGAGGAGCCCGACCCGCTCGAGCGGGCGCTGCGCGGCGCGGTGCAAGCCACCGCCGAGACGGAGCATGCCCGAGACCTCGTGCTGACGTCCCCCGCTCAGGCCCTCGCACGCCTCCACGTCGCCGTAGCGGGGTCTTCGGCGGGTGTCGATCTGCCGCCCGACGCCGTAGGACGCCCCCGTCGCGATGACGAGGTGTGCGCCGAACTCGTCGAGGTCGGAGCGCCCGTGCCGGCACTGGAACTTCCCGCGCGGCTCGGAGGGCTCTACGAACTCGTCGCGTGCCATGACAAGGCACCGGTGGCGGTGGTCGCCGCCCTCGCTCATGCCGAGATCGCGACGATGCGCCCCTTCGTGCGCGGGAACGCGATCGTGGCGCGAGGTTTCGAGCGGGCCCTCGTGCAGGCCGCCGGGCTCGACCCGACGGGAGTCTGCGTGCCCGAGGTCGGCCACCTGCGCGAGGCGAGCGCGGGATACGTCGGGGCGCTCGCGGCGTATGCGACCGGCTCCGCGGACGGGGTTCGCCTGTGGCTGACGTTCTGCGTCGGCTCGTACGAGCGGGGCGCGCGTGAAGGCATGCGCATCGCGGACGCGGTCCTCGCCGGGCGGCTCGGCGGATTGTAAGCAATTGCCACCCACTTCAGGGTGGAGTCTTGGCGTAATGTGGGTGAAGTCTCAGTAAATCAACAGGTTCCGGCTTGGATTAGCGTGCCCACCGTGACATATTGAAGCAGTGCGCTCCCCTCGGGTCGAGCGCTGGCGTGCATGCCGCACCCCCAAGGGTATGCACGCATAGACAGCCCCCGTCGTCCCCCCGACGGGGGCTGTCGCTGTTCCTGGCCGGTGGGTGCGGCGGGGGCTGGAATTCGGCGGGCCCCGACGGAGGCGCTGAGGCCGCGACGGGCGGGTGCGTCATCCACAGGGTGTGACGGCTACGGCCGGTTTTTGCCCTCGCCTGCAGGCTGATCCACAGGTTCGGCTCTCGCGACCTTGGCCCGGGCTGGTGCCGGCCGTGACGGTGGAGCCATGAACGCATGGGACGACGCGGGGGCGAGATTCGAACTCCCCGGGCGGCATCGAAGCCGCAGTGAAGAGCAGTCCGCCGAGTCGGCGCGAGGCGACGGAGCGCGTGATGCCTGGCCGGATGGCGAGGTGTTCGCCGACGACGTCGATGATCTGGCCGGTTCGGGCGGTGGCATCGTCGGCGTCGGGGATGGGGCCCTCGAGGCCCCGCTCGTGCGTGGACGTCGCATCGCGGTGATGTGCCCCGATTCGAGCATCGACGGTGCGTGCTTCGGGGCTGCGCTCGCGGGGTATCTGGCGAAGGTCGCGGCGGCCAGCGGCTCGTCGAGACCGCCGGTGGCCCTCGTCGACGGTCAACCCGGAACGGGTGGGCTCGACGTGCTGCTCGACCTCGAGACGACGCCCGGTGCGCGCTGGCCGGCCCTGCGTGGCGCGGGATCCCACATCGACGGTGAGCGGCTGCTCGCCGCCCTGCCGCAGCGCGACGGGGTGGCGGTGCTCAGCCACACCGCCTCTCCCGCCGTCGTCGACGAGGAGTCGAGGCGCGCGACGCACGAGGCGCTCGCCCACGTCGCGGGGGACGTCGTGCACTGCCTGGCCGCGCATCCGCTGCCACGCCCGGGGGAGTTCGACGTCATCGTGCTGCTCGTGCGCGGCACGCTCGCGTCGACGGCTGCAGCGCAGCACACGGTGCGAGCGCTCACGGAGCTCGCGCTGGACGAGCCGGGCGGCTCGAGCATCGCGCCGGTCGCGCTCGTCGCGCTCGAGACGCCGGTGCGTACGCGCTCCGTGCTCGCCGAATCGCTCGGTGCCCCGCTTGTCGCGGCCGGCCCGACGCGGTGGCGCATGAGCGCCCACTGCCCGGCCGACCTGCTCGCGGGCCGATGGCCGGGGCAGCGTGAGACGACGATGACCCGCCTCGTGCGCGACGTGTCGATGTTCGTCGCGCGCCTCGAACGGGAGCCGTCATGGGCGTAGCCGAAGGCATGTGGAAGGAGATCCACGCCGGGCGTGCACCGAGCGCGCGCTCGCTCGAATCGCTCGTGAAGCTCGACGCGCCGGTGTTCGGGCAGGAGCAGCGCGTCGCACTCGAGGCGCGCCTCGACGCCGATGTCCTCGGCGCCGGGCCGCTGCGTGAAGCGCTCGAACTCCCCGGGGTGAGCGACGTGCTCGTCAACGGCACCCGGGGTGTCTGGGTCGATCGCGGATGCGGCGTCGAACGGATCGCGCTCGACCTGGGCGGCGAGGAAGACGTGCGGCGACTCGCCGTGCGCCTCGCTGCCGCAGCGGGCCGGCGCCTCGACGACGCGAGCCCCTACGTCGACGCCGTCCTGCCCGGCGGGGTGCGACTGCATGCGGTGCTGCCGCCGCTCGTCGACCACGGCGCACACCTGAGCCTGCGTGTGCCGGGCGGCTTGCGAATCGGTCTCGGCGACCTCGTCGCCCGCGGCGCGATGGACGACGAGGTGGCCGCGCTGCTGCTCGCCCTCGTGCGGGCCAAGGTGTCCTTCGTCATCAGCGGTGGCACCGGAACGGGCAAGACCACGCTGCTCGCGGCGCTGCTGCGTCACGTGCCCCACGACGAACGCCTTCTCGTCGTCGAGGACGTACGGGAGCTCGCCGTCGAACACCCGCACGTGGTGCGACTCGAGGCGCGCTCCCCGAACGTCGAGGGGGTCGGCGAAGTGCCGCTGGCCGCGCTCGTGCGGCAATCCCTGCGCATGCGGCCCGATCGGATCGTCGTCGGCGAGGTGCGTGGCGCCGAGGTGCGTGAGCTCATGACGGCGCTCAACACGGGCCACGAGGGTGGGTGCGGCACCGTTCATGCCAACGCGGCGGCCGACGTGCCCGCGCGTTTCGAAGCGCTCGGCGCGCTGGCCGGCATGAGCCCCGAAGCAGTGCGCACACAGCTGCGGCCGGCGATCAGCGTCGTCATCCACGTCGAACGCGTCGACGGGATGCGCCGCGTCGCGAGCGTCGGGGTGATGGGGGGCGACCATCACGGCTTGCGGGTCGAGGCAGCCTGGCAGCGCGGTGTGCGCGCGGGTGCCTGGCCCGCTCTGTGCGACCTGGCAGGTGTGCGATGAACGTCATGACCTTGGCGCTCGCCGCTGCCGTCGCCGTCATCGCTTGGCCGGCTCGGGTGCAGGCTCTTCCGCGGGAGGACCGGCGGCCGGTGCGAGGGGTGCGGCGCCTGAGCAGCAGCGATCCCGAGGCCGAATGCCTGCAGCTCGTGGACGCTCTCGTCACGGTGCTGCGCGCCGGGTCGGCCGTCACGCCGGCCCTCATCATGGCGCTCGATGGTGTGGGGGCCACCTCGGCGGGTGGGAGCGCGACGAGTGCCGGGTGGCAGCGGCTGCGCCTCGAAGCGGTGCGCGACGGTGATGTCGTGCAGGTCTGGCGCGACCTCGGACGCTTGTGGCGCAGCGCCGCGTTCGAGGAGGTCGCCGCGGCCTGGCAGCTGTCGGCGCGGCACGGATGCCCACTCGCCGACGCGATGGAGGGTGCCGCCCGCAGTGTGCGAGCACGGCGCTCGCATCGTGCGTGCGTGGACGGTGCGACGGCGGGTGCGAAGGCAAGCACGTCGGTGCTGCTGGGCCTGCCGGTGCTCGGGGTGGGCCTCGGGATGCTGCTGGGCGTCGACATGCTCGGTTGCTACAGCGGCTTCTCCGGGCTGGTGACGCTGTGGCCCGGGATTGCGCTCATGTTCGTCGGGGCGCGGTGGTCGCGTCGCATGACGGCGTCCGCGCTCAAGGCACCGACCGAGGCGGCGACGTCATGACGGTGTGGGTGCTGGTGGCGGCGAGCGCCGCTGCGATGGCGTTGTGGCCGAGTTCGACGCGGGCCGAGCGGCCCGTCCTCGTCACGAGCGACGAGAGCGACACGGCGGATCATCCGTTGGCGGTCGCCTCCTCCATCGATCTGCTCGCCCTCGCACTGGAAGGCGGGGCGCCCGCCGTCGTCGCGCTCGAGGCCGTGGGAGCGGCGCAGCGGGGAGGGCCGTCGACGGAGACGGCGTTTCGGGATGCCGGCGGGCTCGAGCTGCCGAACAGCGCAGGCTCGCCGGGGAACGCGGCCGGTGGCGTCAGTACGGTCAGCCGCGTCGCGGCGGCGCTGCGCTGGGGCGTGGACGAACGTAGCGCTTGGGCGCTCGCGCCGCCCGTCTGGCGTCCCGTCGCGACAGCCTTCGAACTGGCCGGACGTTGCGGCGCGGCGCCGAGCTCGCTGCTGCGTCAGGCGGCCGACGACCTGCGTCGCTCCGAGGCCGAACGTGTCACGCAAGCGGGCGCGAAGGCCGGCGTGCGCATCGTCCTGCCGCTCGGCTTGTGTTTTCTGCCCGCCTTCATCCTCATCGCCATCGTTCCGCTCGTGCTCGGGCTCGTGAAACTGCCCGCCTGAGCGCCCACACACTCCGTCGCCGCCGGCGCCGGGACGTCCACTCCGGACGACAACCGCACCACCTTCAAGGAGACAACCATGATCGCCACCACCCGCCGTACCCGTGACGAGCTGCTGCGCCGCTGGCGCGCCGCGAGCGAAGCCGCCGAGCACGGCATGTCGACCGCCGAGTACGCCGTCGGCACCATCGCCGCCGTCGCGTTCGCCGCTGTGCTCATCGCCATCGTCAAGTCCGACACCGTCCGATCCGCGCTCGAGGGCATCTTCTCCTCGGCACTGTCGACGCGCTGACGGCGAGGGCGACGATGACCACGCGGGCGACGGCGCTGGGGGTGGCGAGGGCGACCTCGTCGCGGGCGACGCTCACGGCGACGAGTGCTCCATCGACTCGAACGGCTCGGCCTGCGGCCGGTCGGGCGTCGACGAAGCCTGCGTCCGCGACCATGGGATGCAATCTGCCCACATGGTTGCGCCGTCGTTGGTTGGTCGACGAATCAGGCATGGCTACAGCGGAATTCGCCGTTGCGCTGCCCGCCGTTGTTGTCGTCGTCTCGCTCGTCGTCGCCCTCACGCAGTTGTTGTTGACCCATCATCGGACGTGGAACGCCGCCTCCGTCGCCGCCCGTTCGGCCGCCAGGGGTGACGGCGACGACGCCGTACGTCGCGCCGTCGCCGCGACGGGCGTGCCGGCGACGTTGAGCGTCGCTCGCGACGGCGGGTGGGTGACGGTCTCGCTCGTCGCCCGCCCGCCGTCGCCCCTCGGCTGGGTGCTGCCCGATGTCACGGCCCGTGCGGTGGCCGCTCAGGAAGAGGGCCCATGATCTGGCGATCCCGACAGCCGCGTCTACCCCAGCACGGGTCGACGCGTTCGTCGCAGCCGTCCCATCTGTGGCGCCAGCTGCCGCGCGCGTGTCGACGGACGTGGTCGCGGTCGTCCGCGCAAACACAAACACCGACACCGGCAAGGTCACGGACACCTGATCCGCGCGCACCTCGGACTCCGAGCGAGCGTGGTGGTGCGAGCGTCGTCATGGTGGGCGTCGTCGGGATGCTCGTCGCGCTGTTCGCGGGTGTCGCGACGTATGCGCGCATCGCCGTCGACGCCGAGCGCGTGAGGCTCGCGGCGGATCACGCGGCGCTGGCGGGTGCGTCCGTCGTGCTCGGCGCAGCGCGCCTGCCGGCAGGGGACGCCTGCGCGGCCGCCGGGCACAGTGCTCGCCTCAACGACGCGACGCTCGCGAGCTGCACCGAGCTGTCGACGGGGGTGCAGGTGACGGCACGTCGGGCCTCGGCCCTCGGGCACGAGGTGACAGCGACCGCCCGCGCCGGCGCGCCCGAAGACCACTCGGCCAGACAGACGTCAGCACCCCCGTCGCCGGTGTCAGGGCCGCACTCGACGGGTCGACAACCGGCCTCAGCCGCCCTCGAGGCGACGCGAGTCGTCGTCAGGCGCGTCGGCGAGGACGCACTCGAGCAGTGTGAGGGCGCCGGCCTTGTCGAGCGGGGAGTTGCCGTTGCCGCACTTGGGCGACTGGATGCAGGCCGGACAGCCGTGTTCGCAGCCACAGGAGACGATGGCGTCCTGCGTGGCGCGCAGCCACGTCGCCGCCCGTTCGTAGGCGCGCTCGGCAAAACCCGAGCCGCCGGGCAGGGCGTCGTAGACGACGACGGTGGGCATGTCCGTGTCGGGGTGCAGCGCGGTCGAGACGCCACCGACGTCCCACCGGTCACCCTGCGCGACGAGCGAGATCAGCCCGATCGAGCAGTGCTCGGCCGCGTGCAGAGCCCCGGGCGCGCTCTCTGGTGTCACGCCGGCGTCGAGCAGGTGCTCCTCGGGAACCGTCCACCACACACCCTTCGTCATGAGAGTGCGCTCGGGCAGATCGAGCGGGTGCTCACCGATGACCTCGCCCGAGGGCAGCCGTCGCAGAAAGCTCGTCACCTGCGTGCGCACCCGAATGGTGCCGTAGTGGACGCCGACGGCACCCCATGTCTGCGACCGACCCTCCTCGAGGATGTCGAACGAGCTGACGGAGCGAGCCGCCGTCGACCACCCCGGGTTGCCGCGCACGACGTGCGCACTGCCGTCGTCGAGGTCGAGGGACGTCACGACGAACGTGCGCCCTTGATGGACGTACACCGCGCCCGGGAAGACGCTCGAGTGGGCGCGCTCCCCGTCGACCGTGCCGAGCACGGCCCCGGTGCGCGACTCGACGATGCGCACGTCACTGCCGCCGTCGCCCCGCAACGAGACGTGGTCGCCGGGCCGGTCGTCGCGCGCCCAGTACCAGCCGCTCGGACGCCGACGCAGGACGCGCTGGGCGACGAGCGCCTCGACGAGCGGCCACATGTCCGCGCCGAAGAGAGCCTCGTCGGCGGCCGTCAGGGGCAGTTCGGCAGCGGCGCTCGCGAGCTGCGGCCCGAGCACGTACGGGTTGCTCGGATCGACGACGGTCGCCTCGACCGGGCGGTCGAAGAACACATCGGGATGATGGACGAGATAGGTGTCGAGCGGATCGTCGGCGGCGACGAAGACGGCGAGCGCGTCACGCC
>NZ_LSJT01000006.1:0-22097 GCF_001556795.1 Dermacoccus sp. CCH2-D9 | reverse complement strand
TCACGACGGTGGTGCCCGACGCGGGCGCGGGGGAGGACCTCGCGTACCGCATGCAGGTGGCGCTGGATGCGACGCTGCGTCAGCACGAGACGGCCCTCGTGTATGCGAGTGGCGACGTGACGTCCTTGGCCGCGATCACCGCTGCGGCGCAACGGCATTCGGTTCCCGTGCAGGCCGCGTTCGGCGTGCCGATGCCCTGTGGAACCGGGTTGTGCAGGGCGTGCGCGCTGCCCGTCGCGAACGCGGCCGGGGAGGTGACGCCCGTGCGTTGCTGCACCGAAGGGCCCGTCCTGCCCGCCGATCGGATGGCGTGGGCGCAGTTGCTCGAGGTCTCGGCATGAGCGGGGCACTCTCGACGACGCTGGGGTTGAACAAGCTCGACTCACCCTTCATCGCGGCTTCTGGGTGTGCGGGGTACGGGCACGAACTCGTGCGCTGGGGTGGGCTCGGCGCGTTCGGTGCGCTCGTCACGCCGTCGCTGACGGTGGAGGCGCAGGACGCGTCGCGCGAACGCGTCATCGTCGAATCGCCGTCAGGGATCGTGCACCCGCACGACACGCCCAACGTCGGCGCGAACTCGCTCAGCGCGACGCGTCTGCCGTGGGAGGTGACGACGCCGACACCCGTCATCGTCTCCATCGCGGGTGCGACGAGCGGCGACTTCGCCGACGCGGCCGCGGCCGTACGGCGACGGACGGCGCTGCGTGGGGTGCTCGGCGTCGAGGTCAATCTCTCGGTCGCCAACGAGGCGAACAACGGGCGAGCGTTCGCCGGCGACGAGTACGCAGTGACGAAGGTGATCGCGCGCGTGCGGGAGCACCTGCCGCGCAACGTCATGCTCGCGGCGAAGCTGACGCTCGGTACCGACCTCGTCGAGTTGTCGCGCGCCTGCCTCAAGTCGGGTGCTGACGCACTCGTGCTCGGGCACGCTCCGGTCGCCTCCAGCATCGACGTGACGACGCTGCGCCCGCGCGCGGGCACCCGTGCTGCGATGGCCGGGCCGGCGTTGCTGCCGCTGACGGTCGGTGGCGTGTTCGAGGTGAAGGCCGCCATGGTGGCCGGTCGGTTGCCGACGGCACCCATCATCGCCGGGGGCGGCATCGCGAGCGTCGACGCCGCCGTCCAGGCGCTCGCGGCAGGGGCTTCGGCCGTCCAGGTGGGCTCGGCGCTGTTCCGCGATCCGCGGGCCGGGGTGAGGCTGCGGGACGGGCTTGCCGGTTTCCTCGCCGAGCGCGATCTCACCGTCGCCGGACTCGTCGGGGCGGCGCATGCGTGACGTGACGCGCCGTGTGGTCGTGGACGAGGGCGACCGCCACCCCATGGAAGCGCGCGCATACCGCGTGTGCGATCGACGGCGGTTCGGCTCGTGCGTGACGCCGGCAGCCATGTCATCCAGGCGCGCTGGGCCTCATCCTCGAACGGCCCACGGCGGCCGGGCTCGTGCGCGAGGCAGCCAGGGCCGAAGTCCTTTCCTGTTCATGTTTCATCTTCACGGAGGTTCCCATGACCACATCTGCTGAACCCGCTGCACGTGACAGCGCCGGCTTCGGCGCTCGGCTCGCGGCGACGCAGGCGCGCTTCGGGCCGGCGTGCGTCGGCATCGACCCGCACCGCTCGCTCGTCGAGTCGTGGGGGCTCGACTACTCCTACTCCGGTGTCGAGCGGTTCGCGCTGACGTGCGTCGAGGCGTTCGGTGGGCGGGTCGCATCGGTGAAACCGCAGTCCGCCTTCTTCGAGGTGTTCGGCGCGCGGGGGGTGGCGCTGCTGGAGCGTGTGACCGCTGAGCTGCGCGCGGCGGGAACGCTCGTCATCCTCGACGTGAAGCGCGGCGACATCGGCACGACGATGACGGCGTACGGCGAGGCGTTCCTCGGCAAGGATGCGCCGGAACCCGCGGATGCCATCACCGTGAGCCCGTACCTCGGATACGAGTCGCTGCGGCCGGCGCTCGATCTCGCGCGTGACACCGGGCGCGGCGTGTTCGTGCTTGCGCTGACGTCGAACCCGGAGGGTGCGGGCGTGCAGCACGCCGTCACGCCGGGCGGCACCGTGGCGGGCGACATCGTCGCCGCCGCGACGCGCGACAACGCCGACGCGGCAGCGCGAGGGGAGTGGGGCCACATCGGGTTCGTCATGGGCGCAACGATCGGTTCGGCCCTCGACGACCTCGGTCTGGGTGGCGCTCTCGCTGCCTCGCACGCGCCGATCCTCGCGCCCGGTTTCGGCGCACAGGGCGGCACCGTCGAGTCGATGCGATCGGTGTTCGGCGAGTCCATCTCACGCGTCATCCCGACGACGTCACGCGATGTCCTCAAGGCCGGCCCCTCCGTCAACGGGCTCGTCGCCGCCGTCGAGCGCACGCGTGAGTCGGTGGCCGGCCTCCGCTGAGCGGAGACAGGCATCGCGAGGCGCCCGGGCCGACTTGTGCCGGCGCTCCCCAGACGGTGCAGAACCGCACCGATCGGCAGATCGGCGGCGTCGGTGCGACCTGAGATGACGCTCGTGTGGTGCGCGCACCCATGTGAAAGGATGAGCGAACCGCTGATCGGGGCGGGCGTTGACGAAAGGGCATGGCGGTGAGTGCACGACTGGTCGTTCTGGCCGGGCCGACGGCTGTCGGCAAGGGGACGGTGGCCGCGTACATCCGCGAGCACTATCCCGAGGTGTGGCTGTCGGTGTCAGCGACGACGCGCCCGCCACGTCCGGGTGAGGTGGACGGTGTCCACTACTACTTCATGACGGACGACGAGTTCGCCGAGATGGCCGCGAACGGTGGTTTCCTCGAGCACGCCATCGTCCACGGTCGGGCGTCGTACGGCACGCCGAAGGCGCCCGTGGAGCAGGCCATCGCCGACGGCCGCCTCCCGCTGCTCGAGATCGACCTGCAGGGCGCGCGTCAGGTCAAGCAGAACGCCCCCGATGCGTTCTTCGTCTTCCTCGCGCCGCCGAGCTGGGACGAACTCGTTCGCCGACTCGTCGGCCGCGCCACCGAAACCCCCGAAGAGCGTGAGCGCCGCCTCGAGACCGCGAAGGTCGAACTCGCGGCGCAGAGCGAGTTCGACCACGTCATCGTCAACGACGATGTTCGGCGTGCCTCCGAAGAACTCGTATCATTGATGAGAACACCTGAACACTGAGGCACGTTCGCCTGCCCGCGCGCCGCGCATCACGCGCAGCGACGGCGGCCACGCGCCCCGAGGAGAAGAGGGACACATGTCCGGCACGAAGGCCGAGCCCATCGGCATCACCAATCCGCCCATCGACGACCTGCTCGAGATCGCGGACAGCAAGTACGCCCTCGTCACGTACGCGAGCAAGCGCGCCCGTCAGATCAACGGCTACTACAGCCAGCTCGCCGACGGCCTGCTCGACAACGTCGGCCCGCTCGTCGACGCCCAGCCGCAGGACAAGCCGCTCTCCATCGCGCTGCGCGAGATGAACGAGGGCCTGCTCTCCATCGAGAAGCTCGAAGCCTGAGTCGATCTCGCACATGCGCATCGTTCTCGGTGTGACAGGGGGCATCGCTGCCTACAAGGCGGCGTTGCTCCTTCGTCTTTTCACAGAAGCCGGCCACGACGTGACGGTCGTGCCCACCGCGTCAGCGCTCGAGTTCGTCGGCGCCCCGACGTGGGAGGCACTCTCCGGCAAGCCCGTGCAGACAGGCGTGTTCGAGAACGTCGCGCAGGTTCCGCACGTCCGGCTCGGGCAGAACGCCGACCTCGTCGTCGTCGCCCCCGCGACGGCCGACGTCCTCGCCAAGGCCGCGGCCGGCATGGCGAACGACCTGCTCACCAACACCCTGCTGACGGCGCGCTGCCCCGTCGTCATGGCGCCGGCGATGCACACCGAGATGTGGCTGCACCCCGCGACGCAGGCGAACGTCGCGACGCTGCGCTCGCGTGGCGCGACGATCGTCGAGCCCGCGTCCGGGCGGCTGACGGGCGCCGACACCGGCGCCGGGCGCCTGCCCGACCCCGACGTCATCCGTGACGCGGCCCTCGCGGCTGCGGCGAGCGGAGAGCGACGTGGCGGCGCCACCGCGGGTGGCTTGGCCGAGACCACCGGGCGCGAGGAGGACGCCGTCACCCCGTCAGGCGCTCTGGCCGGCCGGACCGTGCTCGTCACCGCCGGCGGCACACGCGAGGCCATCGACCCGGTGCGTTACCTCGGCAACCGCAGCAGCGGCAAGATGGGTTTCGCCATTGCGGCGGCGGCCGCCGATCGCGGCGCCGACGTCACGTTCGTCACGACGATGCAGCCCCCGGCCGACCTCGCGCAGCGCGTCCGCGTCGTCAGCGTCGAGAGCGCCCTTCAGATGCGTGACGCGGTGCTCGCGGCGACGCCCGACGTCCTCGTCATGGCGGCCGCGGTCGCCGACTTCCGTCCCGACCACGTCGCGGACGCGAAGATCAAGAAGACCCACGGCGACGACTCGGCGCCCGTCATCACCCTCGTGCGCAACCCGGACATCCTCGCCGAGGCGGTGCGTCAGCGTGATGCAGAGCTCCAGCCGACAGCCGCGTCGACGAACGTGTCGAGCCGTGTCATCGTCGGCTTCGCAGCCGAGACGGGTGACGCTGACGGCGATGTTCTCCACCACGCCCGCGCGAAACTGGCCCGCAAGGGCTGCGACGTCCTCGTCGCGAACGAGGTGGGTGACGGCGTGACGTTCGGTCAGGATTCGTCGACGGCTCACCTGCTGCGCCGCGGCAGTGACGACGTCGTCACGGTCGGCCCTGCGCCCAAGTCTCACATCGCGGCGGCGCTGCTCGATCTCGTCGCCGATCTCGTCCTGCCTCAGTAAAATCACCGACGGGTGCGTCGCACCCAGCCAGCAGCCGCTGCCTTAAGGAGTCATTCCGTTGTCTCGTCTCTTCACGTCCGAATCCGTCACCGAGGGCCACCCCGACAAGATCTGCGACCAGATCAGTGACGCGATTCTCGACGACATGCTGCGTCAGGACCCTCAGGCCCGCGTGGCCGTCGAGACGATGGTGACGACGGGTCTCGTCCACGTCGCCGGTGAGGTGCGCACCGAGGGGTACACGGACGTCGCGAAGCTCGTGCGCAAGGTGATCACGAACGTCGGCTACGACTCGTCCGAAAAGGGTTTCGACGGCCACAGCTGCGGCATCTCCGTCTCGATCGGCGCTCAGTCCGAGGACATCGCGCAGGGCGTGGACAGCGCTCACGAGCACCGCGTCGGCGGCGGCGAGGACCCCCTCGACAGCCAGGGCGCCGGCGACCAGGGCCTCATGTTCGGCTACGCGTGCGACGACACGCCCGAGTTCATGCCGCTGCCGATCCACCTCGCGCACCGCCTCTCCGAACGCCTGACGAGCGTCCGCAAGAACGGCGACCTCGACTACCTGCGCCCCGACGGCAAGACGCAGGTGACGATCTCCTACGACGGTGACAAGGCCGTCGCGCTCGACACGCTCGTGCTGTCGACGCAGCACGACGCCGGCATCGACCTGGACGGCCAGCTCGCGCCCGACATCACGCGTCACGTCATCGAGCCCATCATCGCGGAGCTCGCGGCGAGCGGCGTCACACTCGACACGAACGAGATGCGTCAGCTCATCAACCCGACCGGCAAGTTCGTCATCGGTGGCCCGATGGGCGACGCGGGCCTCACCGGCCGCAAGATCATCGTCGACACCTACGGCGGCATGGCCCGCCACGGCGGCGGCGCCTTCTCGGGCAAGGACCCGTCGAAGGTCGACCGTTCGGCTGCGTACGCGATGCGCTGGGTGGCGAAGAACGTCGTCGCTGCGGGCCTCGCGAAGCGCTGCGAGGTGCAGGTCGCGTACGCCATCGGCAAGGCGCAGCCCGTCGGCCTCTACGTCGAGTGCTTCGGCACGGAGACGAAACCGCTCGACGTCATCCAGAAGGCCATCGCGGACACGTTCGACCTGCGTCCGGCCGCTATCGTCGACGCGCTCGACCTGCTGCGCCCCATCTACCAGCCGACGGCCGCGTACGGCCACTTCGGTCGCACGAGCGCCGACGGCGTCGAGAACCCCTTCACGTGGGAGCAGACGAACCGCATCGAAGAGCTGCAGCGCGCGGCCGGCTGAGAGGCGTGATCCGTGCCGCGACCCGCTCGATCGGGCCGCGGCACGGTTGCGTTCAGGCCCCGAAACTCCCGGGATGCCGGGGTTGTCGGAGCACTCGTGTAGAGATGAGGTCATGACGAGCGACGACGTGCACGCCGCGAGCAGCGAACAACTCGCGCTGCTGCGCGACGCCGTGCGCGCCAAGGCACGCGGGGACGATGCCGGCAGCGCGAAGGTTGCTACGGGCGACGGCGGGAGCGAACGGGTCGCCGTGGTCTGGCCGATGCTCGAGGTGCCGCACCTCGATCGCGAGTTCGAGTACCGCATCCCCGCCGAACTGGCCGACGACGTGCGCTTCGGCGTCGCCGTCAAGGTGCGTTTCCACGGCAAGCGCATCACCGGGTACGTCGTCGGCGTGCGCGAGACCCCCGAGTTCACCGGCACGCTGAGCCCGCTGCTCGCCGTCGTGTCGCCCGAGGCCGTGCTCACCGAGCACATCTGGCAGGTGGCGCACGCCGTCGCCGCTCGCATGGGCGGCACCGTCTCCGACGTCCTGCGCCTCGCGATCCCACCGCGGCACGCACGCGCCGAGAAGGCACTCGACGAGCGGATGGCGAATGCGTCGGCGGCGGATCGATCGATGCCCGAGGTGGCTGAGGCCGGGAACGCTGGTCCTGACGCCGCTCCGGCTGTGCCGGCTGAGCCTGACGACGGGTCTTCGGCTGTCGCGGGCGGCGCTGCTGCCCATGATGGTGCGGCTGTCGCTGATGGCGAGGCTGCTCCTGGCGAGGCGCTCGCGTCGAGCGGCCGGCATGCCTCGACGAGCGCGACGTCCAGCGGCGCGGTTGCGGCCGACGGGCCTGCACCGGGCGATGATATGGCCTCGACGAGTCATGCGACGAGCGGCGCGGTGGCGGCCAGTGCGCCGGCGCCGCTCAGCGCGTGGCGTCACTACGCCGGGGGATTGAGCCTGCTCACGCATCTTGCCGCGGGGGAGAACCCGCGTGGTTCCTGGGATGTCGCGCCCGGGCTGTTCGGCCCGGATGCCTGGCCTGCCGCCGTCGCGGACGCCGCGGCAGCGGTGCGCGATTCTGGGCGTTGCACCGTCGTCGTCGTGCCCGACGGGCGGGATGTCGATCGCGTCGCCGCGGCGTGTTCGGCCCGGTTGGGCGACGATCAGGTCGTCACCCTCACGGCGGACATGGGTCCGCAGGCCCGCTACACCGCGTTTCTCAAGGCGCTGCGCGGCCTCGCCGACGTCGTCGTCGGAACGCGCGCGGCGATGTTCGCTCCGGTGCCCGACCTCGGCCTCGTCGTGTGGTGGGACGACGCCGACACCCTCCACGTCGACCCGCACGCGCCGTATCCGCACGTCGGAGCCGTGCTCGAGACTCGCGCCGACCTCGCCCCGGCCGCCCTGTTGAGCGCGGGCGCCGTGCCGTCGGTGCGGGTGCAGGCCCAGGTCGAGGCCGGCGTCAGTGTCCCCGTCGACCCCGTCGAACGCACGAGCGCGCGCGTCGTCGTCACGGGCGACGACCGCAGCGTCGAGCGTCACGGCGCCGCAGCCCGCGCGCGCATCCCCGCCGAGGCATGGCAGGGCGCGACCCGCGCGTTGCAGGACGGGCCGGTGCTCGTCCAGGTGCCGCGCCGCGGGTACATCCCGACGATCGCGTGCGCCCGGTGCCGCACGAAGTCGACCTGCGACGTGTGCCACGGGCCGCTCGGGCTCGACGGCGAGCACAGCGCCCCGACCTGCCGGTGGTGCGGCCACGTCGCGCACGTGCTGACCTGCCCCGAGTGCGGCAGCCACGAGATCCGGTCGCTGACGATCGGGGCCGGACGCACCGCCGAAGAACTGGGCCGTGCGTTTCCCGGGGTGCCGGTGCGGCGTTCCGGGGCGCCGGACGTGCTCGCGAGCGTGCCCGACGAGCCCGCGCTCGTCATCTGCACCCCCGGTGCTGAACCCGTCGCCGAGAACGGGTACAGCGCCGCGATCCTGCTCGACGCATGGGCCCTGCTCGACCGGGGCGGGCTCGACGCCGGTCAGCGTGCCCTCACGCACTGGTGCGCCGCGGCGGGCCTCGTGCGCCCGGCGTCGACGGGCGGCGTCGTCTACCTTGCGGGCGTGCCCCGGCACGTGCCGTTTCCCGCCGTCGAGGCGCTCGTGCGTTGGGCGCCGCGGTGGTTCGCGGCGCGTGAACTCGCCGAGCGCGCCGAGGTGATGCTGCCACCCGCCACGCGGATGGCAGCGCTCGAGGGCCCGCGACGCGCGGCCGCTCGGTACGCCGAAGCGCTCGAGAAGGCGGCGCGCGAGCACGACGTCAGCGTCGGCGTCCTCGGCCCGCTGCCGCTGCGGCGCCGGCACGTGTTCGACCGGGCGACGCCCCAGCGTCAGGCCACGTCGTCGGACGACGACGAGTCGCTCGTGCGCTTCCTCGCGCGGTGGAACGACCCGACCGATGCAGACGTCCCGGCGCTGCTGCGCGCCCTCACCGCGTCACGCTCAGCCGCGCGCGAACCCGTCGTCACGGTGCGCCTCGACCCGCTCCTGGACGGCCTGGCATGACGAGCCCGAGCCGCTCCGCCCGCTACGGTGGCGCCATGATGTCTGGACCTAACCTCACGAGCGGCCTCACCTCGAGTGCCGGCCGCCGCGCCCGGGCGATCGACCTCGACGACCTCGACGGCCCCGACGCCGGCGACCTCGCGAGCCTCGCCGACCTGGGTGACGCGCCGCAGCCGAGCCCGGTCGACATGGTCGTGTTCGACATCGGCAACGTGCTCGTGCGCTGGGAGCCGCGCGCGGCACTGCTCGACGCCGTCGGCGAGGACGCGGCGACAGCGCTGCTCACCGACCCCGAACTCGACTTCTTCGCACACAACCTCGCCGCTGACGGCGGGCGCGCGTGGCGCGAGATCGTCGCCGAGATCGACGAGCGACACCCGCACCACACGGCCGCGGCGCAGGCCTACATCGACAACTTCCACCTCGCCATCGCCGAGCCGATCGCGGGCAGCGTCGCCATCGTGCGCGAACTCGCTGAGGCGGGTGTGCCACTGTTCGCGCTGACCAACTTCAGCGCCGAGCTGTTCGAGGTCGCCCGTTCGCTGCACGGCGACGTGCTCGACCTGTTCGAGGAGATCATCGTCTCCGGCGAGGAGGGCGTGACGAAGCCCGACCCGGAGATCTGGGAGATCCTCGAAGAGGTGACGCGCCACCGCGGCGGGTTGAGCGACGCCGTCTTCATCGACGACTCAGCCGCCAACGTCATGGGGGCCGAGCAAGCCGGCCTCGACGCGATCCTGTTCACCGACCCCGACACCCTGCGCGACGATCTGCGCCTGCGCGGGCTGCCGTTGGAGCCGTCAGCCGGCTCGCGCCAGACGAGTGCCGGCGTGTCCGAGACGCCCGACGGCACCGCCGGGGCCGGCGCGGCTCACCACTAGACTGATTCCTCACGACTCACCCCCTGCGGAGCTGCGCGAGCCGCCCGCTCGAACCGACGAAGGGCCCACCAGCCGATGCGCGTAGTTTTCGCCGGAACCCCGGAGGCGGCTCTGCCGTCGTTGCGGGCCCTGCTCGATTCGGCCCACGAGGTCGTCGCCGTCGTGACGCGCCCCGAGGCGCGTCAGGGGCGCGGGCGCAAGACGTCGCCGTCGCCGGTGCACGAGCTCGCGCTCGAGGCAGGCCTCGAGGTGCTGACGCCGACGAAACCGTCCGACGACGACTTCGTCGCGCGGCTGCGCGAACTCGAGCCCGACGCCGCGCCGATCGTCGCGTACGGCGGGCTCGTCCCGCCGTCGGTGCTCGCGATTCCGCGGCACGGCTGGATCAACCTGCACTTCTCGCTGCTGCCCGCCTGGCGTGGCGCCGCACCCGTGCAGCACGCCCTCATGGCCGGTGACGACGTGACGGGCGCCTCGACGTTCCTGCTCGAGGAGGGGCTCGACACCGGGCCCGTCTTCGGCACGATGACGGAGGCGATCGGCCCCACCGACACCTCCGGCGACCTGCTGACACGCCTCGCCGAAGGTGGTGCGTCCCTGCTCGTCTCGACGCTCGACGCCCTCGCGAACGGTGACGTGACGCCGATTCCGCAACCTCGCGACGGTGTCTCGCTCGCGCCCAAGATCCAGGTCGACGACGTGCGTCTCGACTTCTCGGTGCCCGCGTTCGCCGTCGACCGCCGTATCCGCGGCGCGTCTCCGGCGCCCGGGGGGTGGGCGATGCTGCGTGGTGAGCGCGTCAAGCTGCTGCGCAGCCGCCTCGCCGACGCCGACGGGTGCCCGCCGCTGACACCCGGCGAGCTGCACGCCACGAAGACGCAGGTGTTCGCCGGCGCACTCGGCGGCGTCGTCGAACTGCTCGAGGTGCAGCCGCACGGCAAGAAGGTCATGCGTGCCGCCGACTGGGCCCGCGGGCTGCGTTTGAACGAAGGGGAGAGCTTCGGTGAGTGACGAACGACGCGGCGGCAGCGGCTCCAGCCGCCAGAGTGGCGGACAGGGCGGCCGTGACGAACGACGTACGGGCGGCCCCGGGCGCGACGGCCGAGGCGCGCAGCGGAGCGCCGGTCGTGGAGAACAACCTCCACGCGACGATCGCCGTGACGCGCGGGGCCGTCAGCGTTCGGATGCGCGCTTGCGCGGCGCGGGCCACCGCAGTGAGCAGGCGCCGTCAGCGCGCCGGCGCACGGGTGATCCCGCCCGCAGTGCGGCGCTCGCCGTCCTGCGCGCCGTCGACGACGGTGCCTACGCCAACCTCGAGATGCCGAAGGTCCTCACGCGCCATGATCTGAGTGGCCGCGACGCGGCGTTCGCCACGGAGCTGGCCCTCGGCACCATCCGTCGACAGGGGTTCTACGACCGCGTCATCGAGACGGGCTCGGGTCGCGCGCCGTCGCAGATCGACCCGGTCGTGCTCGCCGTGCTGCGCCTCGGCGTGCACCAGATCCTGTCGATGCGTGTGCCCGTCCACGCCGCCACGTCGGAGACCGTCGCCCTCGCCCGCGAGCACGCCGGCTCGGGTGCGGCGGGTTTCGTCAACGCCGTCCTGCGACGCGCGGGGGAGCGCGACCGTGAGACGTGGATCGCCGACCTCACGCGCGGTGTCGATGACGCCGACGAGGTGCGCGCCGTCGCGACTTCCCACCCGCGCTGGGTCGTCTCGGCGCTGCGCCAGTCGCTGCGCGGCCACAGAGCCGCGGGCGGGGACGGTCAAGCGAGCCTCGACGACGCACTCGACGCGCTGCTCGAGGCCGACAACACGCCTCCGCGCGTCAGCCTCGTCGCCCGCCCGGGCCTTGCCACCGTCGACGAGCTCGTCGCATCCGGAGCCGAGGCGAGCGACCTGTCGCCGGTCGGTGCGGTGCTGCCGTTCGGTGACCCCGCGAACATCCCCGCGATCCGGCAGACGAGGGCTGCGGTGCAGGACGAAGGTTCGCAGCTGCTCGCCCTCGCACTCGCCGACGCTGACGTGACGCCGCGCACGGCATCGGGCGACGACGCACGCGAGGATTGGCTCGACCTGTGCGCCGGCCCCGGCGGCAAGGCCGCGCTGCTCGGCGCGGTCGCGCACCTGCGCGGCGACGTCCTCTACTGCAACGAGGCGAGCGAGCACCGCACGGACCTCGTGCGGCGCACCCTGCGCGCGCTGCTCGACGACGGCGCGGAGATCTACATCGGCACCGGCGACGGGCGCGACCTCGGTCGTGAGGAGCCCGGCACCTACGACCGCGTGCTGCTCGACGCGCCCTGCACCGGCCTCGGCGCGCTGCGCCGTCGCCCCGAGTCGCGCTGGCGCCGTCAACCATCGGACGTCGCGGAGCTTTCCGCTCTGCAGGTCGAACTGCTCGACTCCGCGATCGACGCGACGCGTGCGGGCGGCGTCATCGGATACGCGACGTGCTCGCCGCACCCCGCAGAGACCCTCGCCGTCGTCGCGGAGGTGCTCGGACGGCGCGACGACGTCGTCCAGGAGGACGCCTGGCCGCTGTTCCGCGACGCGTTCGACGAGCCCATCGAGCGCGTCGGCGACCTGCCGTCCGTCCAGTTGTGGCCGCATCTGCACGGTACCGACGCCATGTTCTTCGCCCTCCTGAGAAAGAAGTGACCCGCATGACCGACGCCCGTGACGTCCGCATCTCGCCGAGCATCCTCTCCGCCGATTTCGCCAACCTCGAACGCGAGCTCGACGCCATCAACAACGCCGACTGGGCGCACGTGGACGTCATGGACAACCACTTCGTGCCCAACCTGACGCTCGGGCTGCCGGTCGTCGAGTCGCTGCTGAAGGTGAGCCCGATCCCGCTCGATGCGCACCTCATGATCGACGACCCCGACCGCTGGGCGCCCGCCTACGCCGAGGCCGGGTGCAAGAGCGTGACGTTCCACGTCGAGGCCGCGGCCGACCCGAAGAAGCTCGCACGCGACATCCGCGCGGCCGGAGCTCGCGCGTCGATGGCGATCAAGCCGAACACGCCGTGGGAGCCGTACGCGGATCTGCTGCCCGAGCTCGACATGGTGCTCGTCATGACGGTCGAGCCCGGCTTCGGTGGCCAGTCGTTCATGGCGGAGCAGATGCCGAAGGTGCGCGCGGTGCGCGAGAGCATCCGCACGCACGGCGGTGACGTGTGGGTGCAGGTCGACGGCGGCGTCTCGGCCAAGACGATCGAGCAGTGCGCCGAAGCCGGTGCCGACACCTTCGTCGCGGGATCGGCCGTCTACGGTGCCGAGTCCGCTGCCGCCGCGATCGACGAGCTGCGTGCCCTGGCTGCGGGGCACGCGCACTGAACTGACGTGTGTCGCACCGAGCGGGGTGGGCGAGCTTGCGAGGGAAGACGCGCAGAAGAGCGCGAAGGAGTAACATGTTGGGCGTGTACCCGGGGTAGGTGAAATTCCTAGCCGGCGGTGAAAGTCCGCGACCCGGCCCGCTTCGACAGGGGTCGGTTGACTCGGTGAGATTCCGAGACCGACGGTTAAAGTCCGGATGGGAGGTTGCACGCGGTTGTTCGCGCTCTGCGCGGGCGGCCGACGAGCCGTTGCGGCGTGCCTGAGGGCATCGCGCGTGGCGTCTCGGCCGATGTCGTCGGCGCCTTCGTGGCGTGCGGCGGGCGTCAGCTTTCTCGTGCCCCGGTGATCGGTTGTTCGATCGGACCGGAAGGCATCTCGTGAGACTCGAGCGTCACAGCGCCATGGAGCGCGCCGCGCAGCTGGCTGCGCTGTCGCCGCGTGTCGACCCCAATCCTCGTGTCGGGTGCGTCGTCGTCGACGCTGACGGCGTCATCCTCGCAGAGGGCTACCACCGCGGCGCGGGCACGTGGCACGCCGAGGCCGCGGCCATCAACGAAGCGATCGCGACGGGCGTCGACCTGCGTGGCGCGACGGCGTACGTCACCCTCGAACCCTGCGCGCACACCGGGCGCACCCCGTCGTGTGCGCGCGCTCTGATCCGCGCCGGCGTCGCCCGTGTTGTCTTCGGCCAACCCGACCCGAACGGCGCGGCCGCCGGGGGAGCGCAGATCCTGCGCGTGGCAGGCGTCGCCGTCGAACAGGACGACACCCTCGCGGCTGCGAGCCGAGACCTCAACGCCGACTGGACGTTCTCCGTCACCCACGCGCGCCCGTTCGTGCGCTGGAAGTACGCCTCGACCCTCGACGGGTTCAGCGCTGCGTCGGACGGCACGTCCCAGTGGATCACCGGCCCGGCCGCGCGCGTCGACGTCCACGCGCAGCGTGCCGAGCACGGCGCGATCGTCGTCGGCACCGGCACCGTTCTCGCCGACGACCCGCAGCTCACAGTCCGCGACGCCCACGGACGAGCGGGGGCGCAGCAACCGTTGCGCGTCGTCGTCGGCGACACCCCGATCCCCGACACCGCACGCGTGCTCGACGACGCCGCTTCCACCCTCGTGCTGCCCCGGCAGAGCCCGACCGACGTCCTCGCCGCGCTGCACGCGCGCGGCATTCACGCCATCTGGCTCGAAGGTGGACCGACGCTGGCCGCGTCGTTCCTGCGTGCCGGGCTCGTCGACGAGATCGTCGCCTATCTCGCCCCCGCCCTGCTCGGCGCGGGCCGCCCCGCGGCCGCCGACCTCGGCATCACGACGATCGCGGAGGCCCGCCGCTTCGACCTCGTCGACGCCACGACGCTGCCCTCGAACGAACCGTCCGCCACCGACCTGCGCCTGCGCCTGCGTCCCACGAAGGAGATCTGATGTTCACCGGAATCATAGAAGCGACCGGCACGCTCGAGCGCATCGAGCACACCGCCGACGCGGCGATCCTCACGATCGCGGGCGCCGCAGTCCTCGACGACGCCCACCACGGCGACAGCATCGCCGTCAACGGCGTGTGCCTGACGGTGACCACGTTCGACGAGCAGCGTTTCAGCGTCGACGTCATGAAGCAGACGCTCGATCGCACGAGCCTGGGCGCGCTCGTGCCGGGCAGCAGGGTCAACCTCGAACGCGCCATGAGCGCGCAGGCACGGTTCGGCGGTCACGTCGTGCAGGGTCACGTGGATGCGACCGTCCGCATCACCGCCATCGAACCGGGGGAGCGCTGGAGCGTCGTGCGTTTCGACCTGCCCGTCGACCTGGCGCCCTACGTCGTGGAGAAGGGTTCGGTGACGCTCGACGGCGTGTCGCTCACGGTCGCCTCGCGCCAGGAGGCGTCGTTCAGCGTCAGCCTCATCCCGACGACGCTCGAGCTGACGACGTTCGGCGCCGCCCGCGTCGGCGATCTCGTCAACGTGGAGGTCGACGTGCTCGCCAAGTACGTCGAGCAGATGCTCGCGCCGCGCCTCGCTGCGCTCGACATCCGTCTCGTGGAACTCGACGCCCGCCTGGCGGCCTCCGAGGGGCGCGCATGAGCATCTGGGAACAGGCCTACTCGGCGCACCTGACGATCGGCGGTGCGCAGATCACGTGGCGCGAGATCATCGGCAACGCGTTCGGGATGGCGTCCGCGATCGGTGGCATGCGCCGCAAGGTGTGGGCGTGGCCGGTCGGCATCATCGGCAACATGCTGCTGTTCACCGTGTTCGCCGGGCTCGTGTTCGGCATGGACGATCGCGCGCCGATGCTCGGTCAGGCCGGGCGGCAGATCTTCTTCATCATCACGAGCCTGTACGGCTGGTGGGTGTGGCGCGCGAGCCGCCGCGACGGCACGAGCGGTGAGGCCGTCACGCCGCACTGGGCGAGCGCGAGCCAACGCATCGGCTACCTGATCGCCTGGGGCGCGGGCGTCGTCGTCGTGCACTGGATCTTCACGCTGATCGGCGCGGGTTGGCCGGCGCCGTGGTGGTACTTCTGGTGCGACGCCTGGATCTTCGTCGGCTCCCTGCTCGCGACGTTCGCGATGGCGCGCGGCTGGAACGACTTCTGGCTCATGTGGATCGCAGTCGACGCCGTCGGCGTGCCCGAGCTCATCTATTCCAAATACTACCCGAGCGCCGTGCTGTACGCGCTCTACGCAGCCCTCGTCGTCGTCGGATTCGTGCAGTGGGTGCGCATCTCACGCCCCCACCGCGTCGCCGAACGCGAGATGGAAGCGGCCTGAGCGATGCACAGCCCGTCGAAGCAGACCGAGACGATGAAAACCGAGACGAGAGAGAGCCTGATGAGCGCCGCACCCAGCGCCGCAACGCCCGAGGAGACGCCGCTGGCGCTGTCGAGCATCGAGGACGCGCTCGAGCAACTGCGGCTCGGACGGCCGGTGCTCGTCGCCGACGACGAGAACCGCGAGAACGAGGCCGACATCGTCATGTCGGGCGCGACGATGACGCGCGAGTGGATGGCGTGGGCGATCCGGCACAGCTCCGGGGTCATCTGCGCGCCGATGCCGGACGCGATCGCCGACCGCCTCCTGCTGCCCCCGATGGTGTCGCGCAACGAGGATCCGAAGGGCACCGCCTACACGATCTCCGTCGACGCGAAAGGCGGCGTGCACACCGGCATCTCCGCAGCCGACCGCGCGCTGACGCTGCGGTTGCTCGCCGACCCGAGCACCGAGCCGAGCGCGCTGACGCGCCCCGGGCACGTCTTCCCGCTGCGCGCCAAGCCGGGCGGCGTCCTCGAGCGCGACGGGCACACCGAGGCCTCCGTCGACCTGTGCCGCCTCGCCGGGCTCGAACCGGTCGCGATGATCGTCGAACTCGTCCACGACGACGGCGCGATGATGCGGCTGCCCGGCGCGATCGAGCTGGCGCAGCGCGAGGGCCTCGCCGTCATCACGATCGAGCAGCTCATCGGGTGGCGGCGCCGCCACGACCGCGTCGAACACGTCGCGAGCGCCGACCTGCCGACGCAGGTCGGAACGTTCCGCGTCGAGGCCTACGCCGATCGGGAGAACGGCGCCGAGCACCTCGCGCTCGTCGCGCCGACCGACGGTGATGACGTGCCGCTCGTGCGCGTCCACTCCGAATGCCTGACGGGCGACGCGCTCGGCTCGCTGCGCTGCGACTGCGGGCCGCAGCTCGCCGAGGCGCAGCGGCTCGTCGCGCGTGAGGGCGGGGTCGTCGTCTACCTGCGCGGGCAGGAGGGCCGCGGCGTCGGCCTGCTCAACAAGATCCGCGCGTACGCCCAGCAGGACGCCGGCGCCGACACCGTCGACGCGCAGACGAACCTGGGGTTGCCGATCGAGGCGCGCGAATACGGCGCTGCCGCAGCGATTCTGCGCGACCTCGGCATCGAACGGGTGCGGCTGCTGACGAACAACCCGGCCAAGGTACGCGAGCTCGTCGAGCACGGGATCGACGTCGTCGAGACAGTGCCGCTCGTCGCGGGGCGCACCGTCCAGAACGCCTCCTACCTGCGCACCAAGCGCGAGCGCATGGGGCACACGTTCGACGCGTGAACCGCGCGTCGCATCGGAACCACCAGCCCGGCACACCACCCGCACGCACGAACCACCACTGCAGATCGATCGAAGGAGAACATCATGAGCGGCCACGGAGCCCCCACCCTCAGCACTGACGCGGCGGGCCTGCGCGTCGCCGTCGTCGCGGCGAGCTGGCACGAGAAGGTCATGAACGGCCTCATCGACGGCGCCCGTCGCGGCCTCGCCGACGCCGGCGTCCGTGACGACGACGTGACACTCGTGCGCGTGCCCGGCACGTTCGAGCTGACGGCGGCCTGCGCGCGCCTCGCGCCGCACTTCGACGTCCTCGTCGCGCTCGGCGTCGTCATTCGCGGTGGCACTCCGCACTTCGACTACGTCTGCAGCGCCGCGACGGACGGGCTGACGCAGATCGGCGTCACGACCGGCAAGGCGATCGGTTTCGGCGTCCTCACGTGCGACACCGACGCCCAGGCGCTCGATCGTGCGGGCCTCGAGGGTTCGAGCGAGGACAAGGGTCACGAGGCGGCGACGGCGGCCGTCGTCACGGAGATGACGTTGCGCTCGTTGCAGCTTCCGGCCGCGACGCTGTGAGCGGCGCGACGCCGGGCGCGGTCGGCCCGGCGCGAACGCAGCCGGTAGCCTTGGGCACCGTGAAGAGCTTTGAGCAACTGTGGGAAGAACTGAGCGAGAAGGCGGCCACGCGCCCCGAAGGGTCGGGCACCGTCGCCGAGCTCGACGCGGGCGTCCACTTCATCGGCAAGAAGATCGTCGAGGAGGCCGCCGAGGTGTGGATGGCCGCCGAGCACGAGGGCAACGCCGCCGCCGCCGAGGAGATCAGCCAGTTGCTGTACCACCTGCAGGTGCTCATGCTCGAGCGCGGCATCACGCTCGACGACGTCTACTCCCACCTGTGATCGAAGGGTCCTCCATGCTGCGCGTTGCCGTGCCCAACAAGGGCGCCCTGTCCGAATCCGCCGCGTCGATGCTCAAGGAAGCGGGCTACCGCGGGCGTCGCGAGTCGAAGGAACTCGTCGTCGTCGACCGCGACAACGACGTCGAGTTCTTCTTCCTGCGCCCCAAGGACATCGCCGTCTACGTCGGTTCGGGCACCCTCGACCTCGGCATCACCGGGCGTGACCTGCTGCTCGATTCCGGCTCGAGCGCCGTCGAACACCTGCAGCTCGGCTTCGGCGGTTCGACGTTCCGCTACGCCGGCCGCCCGGGTGTCGCGACGTCCGTCAGCGAGCTGGTGGGGCGCCGCATCGCGACGTCGTTCGCCGGCCTCGTGCGGGCCGATCTCGCCAAGAACGGCGTCGAGGCCGAGGTCGTACGTCTCGACGGCGCCGTCGAGACGGCCGTGACGCTCGGCGTCGCCGACGTCATCGCCGACGTCGTCGAGACCGGCACGACGCTGCGCAACGCGGGCCTCGAGGTCTTCGGCGAGCCGATCCTCACGAGTGAGGCCGTCCTCATCCGCCCCGACGCGCGTGAAGTCGGTGACGCCGCACTGACGCTCGTGCGTCGCCTCGAAGGTGTCCTCACGGCCCGCAACTTCGTCATGATGGACTATGACATCGAAGCTTCCCTCGTCGAACGCGCCGCGGCGCTGACGCCGGGGCTCGAGTCGCCGACCGTCTCGCCGCTGCACGACCCGAACAAGGTCGCGGTGCGCGCGATGGTCAACCGCAAGGTCATCAACCACGTGATGGACGAGCTGTACGCGCTCGGCGCGCGCGCCATCCTCGTCACCGACATCGCAGCCTGCCGCCTGTAGTCGAGCCCGCGAGGAGCAATCATGAGTGACGTCGACGCCTACCGTCCCTTCGTCCCGCGACGCGGGCGGGCGATGGCGTTCACCGCGGCGGCGCTGTCCGTCGTCGTGTTCGGCATCGTCGCGTTCGTCCTCGTGCCCGGTGGCGGTGCGACGGGGTGGACGACGATGGACAAGTGGTCGCTGTTCTTCCTCGGGTGTGCCATCGGCTGGATGCTGTCGCGCTGGGGGCTCGTCAAGGCAGTGCCGAACGAGCGCGGCCTCAAGGTGCGCAACCTCATCCTCACGCGTGAGATCGAGTGGGCCGAGATCCTCGGCGTCCAGTTCGGCGGCGGGCGGGCCTGGGCGACGCTCGACCTCGCCGACACCGAGCAGCTCGCCGTCATGGCCATCCAGCGCGCTGACGGCCCGTCGGCCGAGGCGGAGGCCTCGCGCCTCGCGGCCCTCGTCGAGGTCGCTCGTCAGCGTGCCGCGGCCGCGGCGGGCGCGCACGACTGACGCTCGTTCAGCCCCGAATGGGGTCGTCCGGCACGCGAACGAGCGCGTCGGGGCGCGGTGGGTGCGCCGCGAACCAGGCGTCCTCCTGCAACTCCCACGCGAGCCAGTAGGGCACGAACGTCTCGCCGTCGCGCTCCAGCGCGCGCCGCTTGCGTGTCTCGCGCTCGGCCTCCAGCCACAGGGCGGCGTGGGCGAGCGACCGTCCGACCCAGGTCGCGCCGACGCCTTCGACGATGAGCGGACGATCGGGTGTGATTGTGACGCGTCCTCGCGCCGCCGTGCCCGGCCAGTGGGTCGGCAGGTAGGTGCTCGCGTTGTGGCGTGACCACTGCTCGGCGATGTGACGGGCCCGCACGAGCCCCGCCGACAGCCCGTCCCAGTCGCGGTACAGATCGTCGAGGTGGACGATCTGGGCGTCCACGTGACGATCGTGCAGAGCGCCGGCGAGCTGCGTCTTGCCCGAGCCGGAGCGGCCGTCGATCGTGACGAGCCAGCGCGGGCGCGTCATCCGCGCCTCGACGTGCGCGAGGGCGTCGTCGTGTTCGACGTGCGGCACGCACGCGAGGGCGGCGGCCTCGGGACGCACGGGGGCCGAGAGCGAGCCGGCGCGTGCGTCATCCACGGATCAAACCTATCGGCGCTGCGTCGCCGTGGCCTCTAATCTGGTGCCATGACTGTTGCCGTGCGTGTCATCCCGTGCCTCGACGTCGACGCCGGCCGCGTCGTCAAGGGCGTCAACTTCGAGAACCTGCGCGACGCGGGCGACCCCGTCGAGCTCGCCGCGAAGTACGGCGCCCAGGGCGCCGACGAGTTGACGTTCCTCGACGTGACGGCGAGCTCCTCGGATCGTTCGACGACGTACGACGTCGTCTCGCGCACCGCGGAGCAGGTCTTCATCCCGCTGACGGTCGGGGGAGGCGTGCGCACGGTCGACGACGTCGACCGGTTGCTGCGCGCCGGCGCCGACAAGGTCGGCATCAACACGGGCGCCATCGCCCGCCCCGCGGTCATCGGGGAGATCGCCGACCGGTTCGGCGCGCAGGTGCTCGTCCTGTCGGCCGACGTGCGCCGCGTCGATGGCCACTACGTCGTGACGACGCACGGTGGGCGTCGCGCGAGCGACCTCGACGCCGTCGAATGGTGTGCTCGCGCGGAGGCGCTGGGCGCCGGGGAGATTCTGCTCAACTCGATGGACGCCGACGGCACGAAGGCCGGCTTCGACCTCGACCTCGTCGACGCCGTGCGCCGCGAGGTCAGCGTCCCGCTCATCGCGAGCGGCGGCGCGGGCGCCGTCGAGCACTTCGAGCCGGCCGTCGCGCACGGCGCTGACGCGGTGCTCGCCGCGTCGGTGTTCCACTACGGCGAGCTGACGATCGGTGACGTCAAGGGTGCCCTTGCGGCGGCGGGGCACCCGGTGCGCTGACGCTCCGTCGTGCGCTGACGCTCAGATGCCGCGCGGTTCGGCGACGAACCGGTTGATGTCGTCGGGCTCGCCCTCGAACTCGACGAAGCTCATCCGCCCGGCCAGGTGCAGCAGCACCTCGCTCGGCTGGCCGGCGACGATGAACTCGCCGATCGGCTCCGACGGCGAGTTGAGCGCCAGCGGCGCGTGCCCCGGGCACAGCGCCGCGACGCGCATCGCCGAGCGGCGCAGCGTCATCCGTGCGGCCGTGGGCAATGCGTCGTAGAGCGCGTTCTGCAGGTCGGCGCCCAGCACGCGGACGCCGTCCTGGTCGGCGGCCGGCAGCTGAGCGCGCAGGATGTCCTCGTGGTGGATGAAGTACTCCTGCAGGTTCGCGTGCGCATCGACGGCGGGGATGCGGAACGGCGAGAACTCGTGCGGACCCTTGCGCACCATGTCGACGAGATCCTCGAACGGGCGCAACGCGTAGCGCTCCCGGGTGCGTTCGGACGCGTCGCGCACCTGGGGCACGAGGATACCGAGGGCCTCCGGGCGGCGCTCACGCATCGCGAGGTGTGCCATGAGATCCCTGACATTCCAGCCGACGCACAGCGTCGGCGCGTCCGGGCCGAGGCGCAGGGCGGTGTCGCACAGGGCATGACGTTCGGCTTGGGCATACTTGCGCATGCCGCAATGTTGTCACCTGCGCGAATGCGCGAGCAAAGGAACCCCACGTGACCTCAGCCGACCTGGCCCCTGACGCCTCACCTGTGCGCGTGGCCGCCGCCGGCGCCCGCGAGCAGTGGCGAGCGTTCGCGCCCGCCGTCATCGGCGCGACGGCATACGGCATCCTCACCGTCCTCACCGCCCGCGTCATCGGCCACCTCGTCGCGGACGTCGTCACGCCGGCGGTGCGCGATCGTCACCTGGACGGTGCGATGGTCTGGCAGATCGTGTGGCAGCTCGGCGGCGTCGTCGCGCTCAACGCGGCCGCCGTCATCCTGCGCCGCATCGCGGCGGGCGTGGCGTACAACAACCTCATCGCCTCGACGCGGCGGCAGGTGACGCGCGCCTACCAGCTGCTGCCCATGCGCTGGCACCTCGCGCACCCGTCGGGTCAGCTGCTGTCGCACGCGAACTCGGACGTCGAGGCGATCTGGAACATCTTCCAGCCGCTGCCGATGGCGCTCGGCGTCGCCGTCATGCTGGCGTTCGGGTTCGTCTCGATCTTCCTCGTCGACGTGTGGCTCGGCGTCGTCGCGCTCGTCGTGTTCCCGCTGCTCATCGTCATCAACTACTGGTTCCAGGTCGTCATGCGCGCCCGCGTGGAAGCGTCTCAGGCCGCGCGAGCGCGCGTCAGCGCCGTCGCGGACGAGAGCTTCGACGGCGCACTCGTCGTCAAGGCGCTCGGGCGAGCGGACGCGGAGGTGTCCCGGTTCGGTGACGCCGCGGGCGAGCTGCGCGACGCCAACGTCAGGCTCGGACGCACCGAGGGCATCTTCGACCCGATGACGAACGCGCTGCCGAC
>NZ_LSJT01000059.1:0-447 GCF_001556795.1 Dermacoccus sp. CCH2-D9 | reverse complement strand
TGATGGTCCGTTACGCGTGCATCCGCAGTGCCCAGCCGGCCCATCGGCGATTCCTGTCCCCCTCTGCAATTTTCGTCCACCTTCGCGCGCCACCCCGGCCGTCGCCGCCGCTGGGCCGGCTGGGCACTGCGGATGCACGCGTAACGGACCATCACCTGAACCCTCCTCGTCCTGACCGCGGCCCGCGCGGGGCACCTCCGTCGAGGCACCCCGCGCATCGTCACGACGCTGACGGCGAAGGCTCACTGGCCGCGACGGCGCCGCGCCATGAGCGCGACTCCGATGCCGACGACCACGACGACACCCGCCACCGCGGCGATGACGCTCCACGCGGCGCTGCCGTCAGCGTCCTGGTGCGCCTCCGCCGCGGGTGACGGAGCGGGCGAGTCGAACGTCGTCGTGGCCGTCGCGCGCGGCGACAACGACGCGGCGCCGCCCGAGGACGAC
>NZ_LSJT01000058.1:0-2441 GCF_001556795.1 Dermacoccus sp. CCH2-D9 | reverse complement strand
GCGGTGAGGAGAACAACGGCACCCTGCTGTTCCTGCCGCTCGCCCACGTCTTCGCCCGCCTCATCCAGTTCGTCGCGATCGCCTCACGCACACGCCTCGCCCACACGACGATCGGGACGCTCGTCGACGACCTCGGCACGTACGCGCCGTCGTACCTGCTCGGCGTGCCGCGCGTGTTCGAGAAGGTCTACAACTCCGCCGAGCAGCGCGCGCAGGGCGACGGCCGCGGCAAGATCTTCGCCGCCGCCGCCGACACCGCGATCGCCTACAGCGAGGCGACGAACGCCGGACGCCGCGCGCCGCTCACCCTGCGCGTCAAGCACACCGTGTTCGATCGACTGGTCTACGCGAAGCTGCGCTCGGCGTTCGGCGGTCATCTGCGCTACTCCATCTCCGGGGGCGCTCCCCTGTCGGCCCGGTTGGCGCACTTCTACAACGGCATCGGCCTGCCCGTTCTCGAGGGATACGGACTCACCGAGACGACGGCTCCCGCCTGCGTCAACCCGCCGAAGGCGCTGCGCATCGGCACCGTCGGCCCCGCCTGCCCCGGCGTCGGCCTGCGGATCGACGACGACGGCGAGATCCTCGTCAAGGGCATCAACGTCTTCCGCGAGTACTTGCACAACCCCGAGGCCACCGACGAGGCGAAGATCGACGGCTGGTTCCGCACCGGCGACCTCGGTGAACTGGACGCCGACGGCTACCTGTCGATCACGGGGCGCAAGAAGGACATCCTCGTGACGGCGGGCGGCAAGAACGTCAGCCCCGCCAAGCTGGAGGATTCCCTGCGCTCGCACCCCCTCATCGCAGAAGCCGTCGTCGTGGGCGACGCCAAACCGTTCATCGCGGCGCTGCTGTGCCTCGACGAGGAGATGCTGCCCGGCTGGGCGAGCGCGCACGGCATCACCGACCTGGACCCCGCAGACGCAGCACAGGATCAGCGGGTACTCGACGAACTGCAGAAGGCCGTCGACCAGGCCAACACCCTCGTCTCCCGCGCCGAGTCGATCCGCGCCTTCCGGGTGCTGACCACGCCTCTGACTCAGGAATCCGGGCACCTGACGCCGTCGCTCAAGGTCAAGCGCAACGTCGTGCTCGACGACTACGCCGACGTCATCGACTCGATCTACTCCTCTCCCCGCACCTGAGACAGCTCACGCCGCCTCGTCGCCGTCGTCACCCCTCACCGGAGCCGACCTGACAGCCAGGTGGTGAAGCTCTCTCGACCCGCGACGAGTGGCGCCGCGACTGCGGTCGCGTCACGCGGTCGGGCGCGCACTAGGGCGACGACCCGTGCGGTGCCTGCACCATCGGCGAGATACGTGACGTAGGCGTGCGCCCATTCGTATCCGAGCTCGGTGCCCACCTGCTCCTGCGGGGGCGGTGAATCCCCGATCTTCTTCTGCGGCGCCGCTTGGGCGAGCGTCGGCCAGCGGCTGCGTTCAGGCACCGACACGAGAGGTGCGGCCGTCCACTCGGCGGCTCCCTCCTTCAGCCACCACTGCGTCGCGTCCGCGCCGAACTGCCCGAGCGACAGATGCGTCAGCTCGTGCGCGAGAACGACCCGGCGGCCGCCCTCCGTCAGCGACGAGGCGACAGAGGGCGCGAGGAACACACCCTGCCTCGTGGTGACGCCCGCGGTGCCGGCGTCCAACCCGTCGGCACTCGCCGCGAACTCCGCGTCGTCCCGGCAGAGCGTCACCCGCAGATCACCTTCGAGACCCGCCGGCCGCGTGGTGCCCCACACCTCAGCGATCCGGTGCGCGGCCGCCTCGACGCGCGCGCGCCACTGCGCCGAGGCATCGTCCCCGGCCCCTGATGGCGAGGACGCGCCTTCGTCGAGCGCGTTCGGCAACCGCAGCACCACGCGCCCGAGGACGGTGTCGATCGTGAGGCTGGAGACCCCGCCATCGGTTCCGCCACTTGCCTCGGCTGACGACGATGTGCCCCCGGGTCGGCGCTCGCACCCTGCGAGCCCCAGGATCGCCCCCGCGGGGGCGCTGACGCCTCCCAGGACGAAGTGGCGTCTCGACAGCATGGCGCAAGCGTAGGAGGTTCTCACACGGCGGCGCGCAGACCGGCGAACGGAGCGCTCTCCAGCAGCGCTGACGCCGCGTCCTCATCACCGACGAGACCGGCGCTGCAGAGCATGTCGAGAACACGGTGGTCCTCCTCCTCCCAGACGGGGCCGCTGGTGACGGCGGGCATGTCCAGGAACGTCTTCATGACGCACGTGTCGCACGCACGACCTCGTGCCGGGCACGAATCACAGGTGATGAGCATGACGCCTCCTCGAAGCGCTGATCGGTCGATTCCCCAACGGGTCTCGATGTGTTTCGCACGCTAGGTTCGAGCACCGACAACCCCGCCGTCCCGGGCGATTCGGGGGTCATCGACACGTTCGTCGCGGTCGAAGATCGCCCGCGTCCGACCTCCGCGAC
>NZ_LSJT01000057.1:0-961 GCF_001556795.1 Dermacoccus sp. CCH2-D9 | reverse complement strand
ACCCACGATCCCCTATCGGTGGTGGTGCGTTGACCGGTTGAACTCGCCTTCGTTTTCGCTACAACATGGAGACAGAGCTCTCCTGGCCGAATGAGGGGCGGCTTTTTGAACCGGTGGTTACTGCTGCCCGCGGCGGGCTCGACGCAGTTCTGCGACGATGCGAGCTCGCTCGGGATCCTTGGCCAGCGTGCGGTCGTCGATGACGTCGATGACGTGCTGGATCAGCGCGACGACCTGCTTGGACAGGAACGCGCTGAGCACGCCGCCGGCGACGGCGATGACGCCAGTCAGGGCAGCAGTACCACCGGAGGCCGTCAGCATGTCCACCGTGTCGGTGATGGGCATGATGCCTCCTTCGGGGTTGGCCAGTTGCGGCCAGAACCCACCCGTCCTCGGGTGGGGGCATGAGGACCGCCGGCGCGCAACGAGGCGTGGCAGCGGATGGCAGGAGCGTCGAGAGCTCCCTGCGAATGCCCGAGTCAGATCAGGGCATAAAAAAGGCCGGTCCTGAGAGGGCCGGCCGGAGACAGCGTCGTGCTGCCTTGAGTGTCAGCGTACAGCGCCTATGCGACACCCGCGAGATTCCGGGCAGACGCGTGCCGAGCAGCCTCAGGGTAGCGGAGCAGGCGGGCATGAAAAAAGCCGATCCAGAGGACCGGCTGTAGGCGCGCACTATGAACGCAGGACGATTCTGACACGGCCGGCGGACATTCGGCAAGCACTTCGCGCCACCATGTCGCGGTGGACTACTTCGCCGGCGCGGTGATGAGGCCGGCGAGGGTGTCCAGGGCGCCGGGGATGAGGGAGAAGTAGGCCCAGGTGCCGCGCTTTTCGCGGTGGAGGATCCCGGCGTCGACGAGGACCTTGAGGTGGTGCGACACGGTCGGCTGGGACAGGCCGAGCGGTTCCTGCAGGTCGCAGACGCAGGCCTCGGCACCGTCGTGCGCGGCGACCATCGAGA
>NZ_LSJT01000056.1:0-1288 GCF_001556795.1 Dermacoccus sp. CCH2-D9 | reverse complement strand
GATCACGTTGCACTTCACCCCGACCAGCGGGTCCTGGCTCAACCTCGTCGAGGTTGGGCCCTGACCCCGGGTCTTGGACACGTGGAATCCAGCAGTTGCTGGAGGAAGCGAGATGATCAGGACTATGGCCAGGAAGAACTACTCCGATGAGTTCCGTCGGCAGGCCGTCGACTTGTACGAGTCCACTCCCGATGCCACGTTGAAGGGCATCGCCGCCGATCTGGGGGTGTCCCGGGGAACGTTGGCGGACTGGGTGAGGGCGTTCGGGACAGGTTCGACGGCTGCGCCACCAGAACACTCCTCCAGCGGCGCGAAGTCGGCCGGTACCGAGTCCGCGGCGGTGAGGATCGCCCGGTTGGAGGCGGAGAACGCCCGGCTACGGGCCGACAAGGTCAAGGTCGAGACCGAGCGGGACATCCTGCGGAAAGCGGCCAAGTATTTCGCTGGGGAGACGAACTGGTGAACCGCTTCCAGTTCGTCGCCGACCACCAGCACGCCTTCGAGGTGAAGCGGTTGTGTCAGGCTGTGGAGGTCTCCCGGTCATCGTTCTACGCCTGGTGCGCCGCCGCACCGGCCCGGGCCGAACGGGTCGTGGCCGATGCCGAGCTCGCCGAACGGATCCGGACCGTCCAGGACCCGAAGACCGGTGGTGACCCCGCCTACGGGGCACCCAGGGTGACCGCTGAACTCAACGACGGCGTGCCGGCCGAGGACCGGGTCAACCACAAGCGGGTCGCCCGGGTGATGCGCCACCACGGGCTGGCCGGGATCCGGCTCCGCCGCCGGGTCCGGACCACGCTGCCCGAGCCAGCCGACCAGAAGTACCCCGACCTGCTCAGGCGGGACTTCACCGCAGAGCGGCCCAACACCATCTACGTCGGCGACATCACCTACCTGCCGCTGCCTGAGGGCCGCAATCTGTACCTGGCCACCGTGATCGACTGTTTCTCCCGCAAACTCGCCGGCTGGGCGATCGCCGACCACATGCGCACCGAACTCGTCGAAGACGCACTCAAGGCTGCCCGCCGTGACCGGGGCAGCCTGGCCGGGGCGGTGTTCCACAGCGATCACGGGTCGGTCTACACCTCGGCTGACTACGCCAAACTCTGCGGCCAACTCGGCGTCACCCAATCCATGGGTGCCGTCGGCACCAGCGCCGACAACGCCCTGGCCGAGTCATTCAACGCCACCCTGAAACGCGAACTCCTCGCTGGCGCCGCCACGTTCACCGACGCCACCAGCTGCCGGCGGGCTGTGTTCCGGTGGGCCACCCGCTACAACACCCGCC
>NZ_LSJT01000055.1:0-22037 GCF_001556795.1 Dermacoccus sp. CCH2-D9 | reverse complement strand
CAGCCGACCCGCGCCCCCGCCGGCCTTAAACGCCCGAGCTTGGGAGTTTCGCAGCCGACCCGCCACCCCCTGGGCCTCAGACGCCCGAGGTTGGGAGTTTCGCAGCCGGCCCGCGGCACGCGACCGTCGAAACGCCCAAGCTTGGGAGTTTCGCACTCAGCGTCCGCGCAGCGTTCCGAACGCCTCCGAACGAACCCGCCAACAACCCGTGCCACAGGTCACCGTCGTGGGTGGAAATGTTGAGTTAACGGCGAGTTCGTCGTCACTTTCGACATTCGACACTGAAACCCAACAGGTCACCATGCATTTGTGACTCAGCTCACAAGCTTGGTTCGATCGCCCATCTTATCTTGACGTCGAGATACCCGTACGTTCGAAGAGTCCCCATTCGTGCAGCGGAAAACAATCGTGGCCAGCCACGAAACGTCCGCGGCCGGGGTGACCGACGACAGCGATCAGGACGGCACGCGCGGAGATCCCGCTCGGGCCCGATCGCACACTAAGGATGGCCGATCCACATGACGACGATGGACATGCCGAAGGCCGGCGTTCCCACCGAAGGCGGCACGACGCACGAGGGCCTCGCGGCCTGGGTTGCGGAGGTCGCCGAGATGACCACCCCCGACCGCATCCAGTGGGTGACTGGATCGGATGAGGAGTGGAAGCAGATCACCGACAAGCTCGTCGAGCAGGGTACGTTCACGCGCCTCAACGAGGAGAAGAAGCCGAACTCGTTCTACGCCGCGAGCTCGCCGCAGGACGTCGCGCGCGTCGAGGACCGCACGTACATCTGCTCCGTCGACGAGAAGGACGCCGGGCCCACCAACAACTGGATGGACCCGAACGAGATGAAGGACCTCATGCGTGGCCTGTACAAGGGCTGCATGAAGGGCCGCACGATGTACGTCATCCCCTTCGTCATGGGTCACCTCGAGGCCGAGAACCCGATGTTCGGCGTCGAGATCACCGACTCGGAGTACGTCGTCGCGTCGATGCGCGTCATGGCGCGCTGCGGCACGAAGATCCTGAAGCGCATCGAGGAGCTCGGCGAGAACGCCAAGTACGTCCCCGCGCTGCACTCGCTCGGCGCGCCGCTCGCCGACGGCCAGAAGGACGTCGCGTGGCCGTGCAACGAGGAGAAGTACATCGTGCAGTTCCCCGAGGAGCGCACGATCTGGAGCTTCGGCTCGGGTTACGGCGGCAACGCGCTGCTGGGCAAGAAGTGCTACTCGTTGCGCATCGCGTCCGTCATGGCGCGTGACGAGGGCTGGCTCGCCGAGCACATGCTCATCCTCAAGCTGATCTCCCCGGAGAACAAGGTCTACTACGTCGCGGCGGCCTTCCCGAGCGCCTGCGGCAAGACGAACCTCGCGATGCTGAAGCCGACCATCCCGGGCTGGAAGGTCGAGACGCTCGGCGACGACATCGCCTGGATGCGTTTCGGTGAGGACGGCCGCCTCTACGCCGTCAACCCCGAGTTCGGATTCTTCGGCGTCGCGCCGGGCACGAACGAGCACACGAACCCGAACGCGATGGCCGCGATCAACAAGGGCAACAGCGTCTTCACGAACGTCGCCCTGACCGACGACGGCGACGTGTGGTGGGAGGAGCTGGAGAACACGCCGGCTCACGCGACGGACTGGAAGGGCAACGACTGGACGCCCGAGTCGGGCGAGCTGTCGAGCCACCCGAACAGCCGCTACTGCACGCCGATCGACCAGTGCGACATCCTGGCCGACGAGTACAACGACCCGCAGGGCGTGCCGATCTCGGCGATCCTGTTCGGTGGCCGCCGCAAGACGACGGTTCCGCTCGTCACCGAGGCCCGCGACTGGCTGCACGGCACCTTCATGGGCGCGACGCTGTCGTCCGAGACGACGGCCGCCGCGACCGGCGCGGTGGGCGTCGTGCGCCGCGACCCGATGGCGATGCTGCCGTTCATCGGCTACAACGCCGGCGACTACTTCCAGCACTGGGTCAACGTGGGCAAGGACGCCGACGCATCCAAGCTGCCGGCGATCTTCTACGTCAACTGGTTCCGTCGTGACGAGGACGGCGGCTTCCTGTGGCCGGGCTTCGGCGAGAACAGCCGCGTCCTCAAGTGGGTCATCGAGCGCATCGAGGGCAAGGCCGCCGCGGTCGAGACGCCCATCGGCCACGTCCCGACGCCCGAGTCGCTCGACGTCGACGGCCTCGGCCTGACGGACGCGCAGCTCGAGAAGGCGCTCGCCGTCGACGTCGAGGAGTGGAAGGCCGAGATCCCGCAGATCGAGGAATGGTTCGCGAAGTTCGGCGACCAGCTGCCCGTGCAGCTGCAGGTCGAGCTCGACGGTCTCAAGGAGCGCCTCGGCGCCTGAGCCCATCACGGAGACGCTCGCCGCCTCGGTGCCTGCATGAGTAGGTTCCGCTTCGGCGGGGCGTGCGCCAGCAGGTTCCGCTTGGGCGGGGCAGACTCGATGAAGCCCAGCAGGGTGCGTCTCCCCCACGACGTGGCGATCCCGGCCGATCGTCACTGGCCGTCGTCGGTCACGAAGCCTCCCGCGTGCTCACCCGAGCGCCCGGGAGGCTTCGCCGTCCCCCCGGCGATCCTCGTCCCCGTCTGCGTTTCTCATCCCCATCGGCGAATCCTGTCCCCTTTCGCGATTCTTGGTCACATTCGCATCGGCGCCCGGCGGGAGCACCTCGGCGTCCGTGGCGGCGTCGAAGGTGGACGAGAATCGCAGATGGGGACGCCGTTCGCAGAGGTGGACGAGAATCGCGAAGGTGGACGAAATTCGCAGATGGGGACAGGAATCGCCGTTGAGGACGGGCGCAGGCTCGGGCACGGGCTCTCTCTGAGGGCCGGCGGTAGGCTGCGCCGAGACGAGAGGAATGACCGCATGATCCCCTTGGACGAGGCCAGCGCCGCCGTCATCGAACACTGTCGGAGCGGCTCACGCGTCCTGCTCGGTCTTGCCGGCGAGCCGGGCGCAGGGAAGTCGACGGCGGCCGCCCGCTTGCTGCTCGACGCCGACCAGGCCGGCGTCACGGCCGCCGTCGTGCCGATGGACGGCTTTCACCTCGCGCACAGCGTCCTCGAAAGCCGGGCGATGACGGACGTCAAGGGCGCGCCCGAGACGTTCGACGCGCACGGCTTCGTCACGCTCGTCGAACGCATCCACGCCCAGCGACCCGGCGATCCGACGATCTGGGCCCCCGAGTTCCGCCAAGAGATCGAAGACGCGGTGGCCGGCGCGATCGAGGTGCCCGCCGACACACAACTCGTCATCGTCGAAGGCAATTACGTGCTGCTCGCCGAGGAGCCGTGGGCCCGCCTGGCGCTGCTGTTCGACGTGGCGTGGATGCTCACTCCCTCAGCCGAGCGACGCCTGGCCCGTCTCATGGCCCGCCACGAGTCGTACGGCAACGACCCGGCCGACGCCCGACGACGTGCCCTCGGACCGGATCAGACCAACGCCGAACGCGTCCGCGCACACTCGCAGCGACCCGGCGTCACCATGGTCGACCCCGGCTGACGCCAGCGCGGCCGGTCAGCCTCCGCTGCCGAGGGTCATGGGCGCGCACCACGCCGTGGCACCCCACGGGAACTGGGCCCACGGGAAGATGACCTGGATCTCCTGGAGGTCGAGCACCTGCCATCCGGCAGGTGCGTTCGTACCTCCGACGCGGACCGGATCGAAGCACATCCATCGACCGATCTGGAGCCCCCGACCCCACGCCGGATCAAAGCCTGTCCCCGGCGCAGGGGGCGTCGTCGGGCCGGTCGACGTACTCGGCTCAGGCGACGTGGGCTGCGGCGAGGTCGGTTCCGTCGTCGTCGGCGGGTTGACGATGCTCGTCGTCGGCGACGTCGGATCCGAGCTCGTCGGCTGCGGTGATGTCGGTTCCGCTGTCGTCGGCGGAACGACGATGCTCGTCGTCGGTGCCGTGGGACGTGACGAAGTCGGCTGGGCCGGTGACGTCGGCGTCACGGGCGGCACGGTGCTCGTCGTCGGGCCAGCCGTCGACGATGCAGTGGGGACGTCACTCGTGGTCGGCGACGTGGTCGAATGGCTCGTCGCCGGCGAGTCGGCCACGACGATGCCCGGCCCGGTGGGCATCGACGGCGCGCTCGTCGGCGGCACCGTCGGGACGGCGTCAGCGCTCGGCGCGGCCGCCACCGAGCGCACGGGCACAGGCGGCAGCGACGTCGCGCTGTTAGCTGATGAACGGCTGGCGCCGGCATCGCTCGCCGTCGGCTGAGCCGTTGATACATCGGACGTACCTGCCGTCGACGGCGCCACCGATGCCGAAGACGAATTCGTCGCCTCGGACGACGCCGCGCCCGTCGGCTGCGTCCCGGACGGCGCGCCGGAGGTGGGCGGCGCGCCCTGCGAGCCGGCAGCGCTCGTCTGGGACGCAGCGGTGCGCGTCTCGTACCGCGCCGAATCCTTGCCCATGTAGACGAGGCCGAACGCTGCCGATGCTGCGGCGGTGAGGACGAGGCCACCTGCGGCCCAGGTGCTCACGCTGCCACCCGCGCCGATACCGCCGGACCCACCCGAGCCGCCGGACGAACCAGACGAGCCCGTAGAACCGGAGCCTCCCGCCCCGTGCGGCATCGTCAGGGCTTCGCGCAGCGCTTCCATCTTCGCGACGTTGAGCGTCGCGGGGCTGACGGTGTGGGCCCGCGCCGACAGCGCCTCTCGAAGCGTCGCTTCGAAGGCGGTGAAGTCGTCAGGTCGCAACTCACCCATCGTTGCCTCGCATGGATACCGTCAGTTTCTTCATCGCGCGGGAAGCCTGCGATTTCACGGTTCCTGTGCTGATGCCGAGGGTCTTCGCGATCTCTGCCTCGCTGAGCCCCTCCCAGTAACGCAGGACGAGCACCTCTTTCATCCGCGCCGGCAACGCGTCGAGGTGACGCAGCACCTCGGCGTGCTCGTCGGCGAGGAGGACGGGTTCGTCGGAGCCGGGTGCCGTCTCGGGCTCGGCGACGGCCATGTGTTCGCGCGCGGTGCGTCGACGGCGTAGCGCCGAGCGCGCCTGATTCATCACGGCCGTGCGCAGGTAGGCGCGCGCGTTCGCCGGCGATTCGAGGTTGTGACGGTTGCGGTAGAGGCCCAGGAACGCGTCGTGGACGACGTCCTGCGCCGACTCGACGTCGTCGACGAACTGCCGCGCCAGCCGAACCATGTCGTGGTAGGTGCTCGTGTAGAGCTCGTCGAGGTCGAGACCCTCGGGTTCGCCGTGGCCGTCATCCGGCATGCCGGCCGCGGAATCGCGGCGGGACGACGCAGCGTCGCCGTCGCGACGCGCGCGACGGGAGGTCGCGTCCCCGGCCGTCATCGCCCACGGCGGCAGGGGGATGGGCACGACGATCGACGTCATGGCGTCTCCTCCCGTCACGTGTTGGGCGCGTGGACTCGCCCTTCGGCGCGGGGCGCGGGCGCAACCCGCCGGGCTCAGCGATGCATAGGTTCCGACTCTACAGGGTGTCATGGCGGTGGATCGTGGCGCAGCTGCGCCGATCCTCTTGTCGTTCGGCACGCACCCCACGCGCCGTCCGTCCACCCCGTTCATGACCGTATAGACGCATGAGACCCATGTGGGTTGCGCGGGTCGGCGATGAGAAACGCGTCATGCTGACGCGGACGCCCGCCGATCACTGCGACGCGTCAGCCGCGACGCTCGCTCGATGCGTCCGAGGAGAAGCTCGAAGCCCTGGAGCGCCGCGGCGCCACCGGACATCGCGTCGAGGGGTGCACGTGCTCCCTGAGCCTTCGGGACGACCGCGCGATCGGGCAGCGTCGGCGAGAGCACGAGCGGGCCGAACGCGCGCTCGAGCGCGGCCCGCTGCGCGCGCTGCTCCGCCATCGACGGCTTGTACCGATTGAGGACGATGCCGAGCGGTTGCAACCCGCCGGCCTCGGTGCGGCGGATCTCGTCGATCGCCGCGAACAGTCGCGTCACGGCGTTGACGGCGAACGCACCCGCCTCCGTCACGACGACGGCGCGGTCGCTCGCGACGAGCGCACTGCGCGTCAGGCCGCTCAGGGACGGCGGCGCGTCGATGAGAACGAGGTCGTAGTCGAGCTTGCCGAGCGCGGTGCGCAGCGTGTGCAACTGCTCGCCGTCGGCGTCGGGCCTGTCGAGGTTCGCCGTCGCGTCCGAACTCGGCAGCACGTGCAGATCGGCGTTGCCGCGCGGCCAGCCGGCCGGCACGATGGCGCGCTCGAGCACCTTGCGCTTCGGCCGCTCCAGCACGTCAGCACTGACGGCCCCGGGAGCGTCGACGCCCAACGCGTACGTCGCATCCCCCTGCGGATCGAGGTCGACGACGAGCGTCGTCAGCCCCCTCGCCCGCGCTGCGGCGGCGAGGCCGAGCACGATGGACGTCTTGCCCACCCCGCCCTTGAGGCTGCACACGCTGACGACGAACATGTCTCGAACCTTACCGAGCAACGCCGCCCACCGGGGACGTTTCACCGCACCGCGACGACCGACGACCGCACCCCCTGCACCGAGGCAGGGGGTGCGGTCGTCGGTCGTGGGCGGGCGATCACTCAGCCCAGTCGAGCGTGCGCTCGACGGCCTGACCCCAGCGCTTGAGCAGACGCTGACGCTCTGCGTCGTCCATCGACGGCTCCCAACGCTTGCTCTCGGCCCACTGACGGCGCAAGTCGTCGAGGTCCTTCCAGAACCCGACGGCAAGCCCCGCGGCGTACGCGGCGCCGAGCGCGGTCGTCTCGTTGATCTTCGGGCGGATGACGTCGACGTCGAGCAGGTCGCTCTGGAACTGCATGAGCGTCTCGTTGACGACCATGCCGCCGTCGACCTTGAGCTCGGTGAGGTCGACGCCGGAGTCGGCGTTCATTGCCTTGACGACCTCCTGGCTCTGGAACGCGACGGCCTCGAGGGCGGCGCGGCAGATGTGGCCGCGGTTCGCGAAGCGGGTGAGGCCGACGATGGCGCCGCGCGCGTCGCTACGCCAGTGCGGCGCGAACAGGCCGGAGAAGGCGGGGACGACGTAGACGTCGCCGTTGTCGTCGACCTCCTTCGCGTACTTCTCGACTTCTTTGGCGTCCTTGATGAGCTTGAGGTTGTCACGCAGCCACTGCACGAGCGAGCCGGTGACGGCGATCGAACCCTCGAGTGCATAGACGGGCTTCTCGTCGCCGATCTTGTAGCAGACGGTCGTGAGCAGACCGTTCTTGCTCATCACCTTCTCCTCACCCGTGTTGAGGATGAGGAAGTTGCCCGTGCCGTACGTGTTCTTCGCGGTGCCGGGCTCGAAGCAGACCTGGCCGAACGTCGCGGCCTGCTGGTCGCCGAGCGCGCCGGAGATCGGCACGTCCTTGAGGATGCCGCGGTGACGCACCTTGCCGTAGACCTCGCTGCTGCTGCGGATCTCAGGCAGCATCGACATGGGGATGCCCATGTCCTTCGCGATGTCCTCGTCCCACTCGAGGGTGTCGAGGTTCATCAGCATCGTGCGTGAGGCGTTGGTGACGTCGGTGACGTGGACGCCGCCCTTCGGCCCGCCCGTCATGTTCCAGATGACCCACGTGTCCATCGTTCCGAACAGCAGGTCGCCCTTCTCGGCCTTCTCGCGGGCGCCGTCGACGTTGTCGAGGATCCACTTGGCCTTCGGGCCGGCGAAGTACGTCGCGAGCGGCAGACCGCACACGTCCTTGTACTTCTCGCTGCCTGCGTCACCGGCGAGTTCCTTGCAGATCGCGTCGGTGCGCGTGTCCTGCCAGACGATCGCGTTGTAGACCGGCTTGCCGGTGTTCTTGTCCCACACGAGCGTCGTCTCACGCTGGTTGGTGATGCCGACGGCGGCGATGTCGTCGGAGTCGAGGTCACCCTTTGCGAGGGCCTCGGCACAGACCTTGCGCGTGTTCGTCCAGATCTCGAGGGCGTCGTGCTCGACCCAGCCCGCCTTCGGGAAGACCTGCTGGTGCTCCATCTGCGCGACGGCGACGACCTCGCCGTCATGGTCGAAGATCATGCAGCGCGTGCTCGTCGTGCCCTGGTCGATGGCGGCGACGTACTTCTTCTCTGCCTTGTCAGCCATGTTCACTCCTCGTGCGATCCGTGTTCGATGCTGCTGGTGTCCAGTGTGCGCTTCTGCGTCAGCCGATGTAGGCGTGGGCGGCGAGACCGGCGAGCACACCACCGATGACGGGGCCGACGACCGGCACCCAGGCGTAACCCCAGTTGGAGTCGTCCTTGCGCGGGATCGGCAGGACGAAGTGCGCGAGACGCGGAGCGAGGTCACGGGCGGGGTTGATGGCATAACCCGTCGGGCCACCCAGGCTGACGCCGATCGCGACGACGAGGAACGCGACGTTGAGCGGGCCGGCCTGGCTCGGGGTCTTCGTGAACGCGAGGATCGTGAAGACGAGGATGAACGTGCCGACGACCTCGGTGACGACGTTCCAGAACGGCGCGCGCACGGCGGGAGCCGTCGAGAAGACGTTCGTCGGGGCGTCCTCGTGATCGTCGAACTGCTTCTTGTAGGCGGCCCAGACGACGACGGCACCGATGAAGCCGCCGATGAACTGCGCCGCGAGATACACGAAGGTCGACGCGACGCTGATGTCGACGCCCTTCGCGTACTCATCGGCCCCCGAGGCGAGGATGCCCAGAGTGACGGCCGGGTTGAGGTGCGCGCCCGACTTGTACGAGGCGAAGACACCGGCGAAGACGGCGAAGCCCCACCCGATGTTGATCATCAGAGGCCCTCCCCCGAAGCCTCCGTTGCGGGGCAGCAGCACGTTGGCCACCACTCCGACACCCAGGACGATGAGAATCGCCGTCCCGAGAAGTTCGCTGACGAAGACCTGACCGAGGCTCATGGGTGCCTTTCTCGACGTTCGACGGTGGCATGTGACGACCACCACTCATGCTACCGATGAAGCCTACGTCAGGCGCACCCCGGCAGGTCGGACGGGGACATGTTCCGCGTCACACCCGTCATCGTGGCCCTGGCACGCGCAAGGGATCAAGCAGCCGGGGCGGTTCCCACGCCTCGGGACAGCCGGGGACGACGTCAGCGCTCGGGCGAGGTCTCAGCGATCTCAGGCGTGCGACGCACCTCGGCCGGCGGCGACGTGAGGCACCAGGCCAGGCCCAGGAAGGGAACGACGGCGGTGACGGCCCACAGGACCCACGTGATGGCGTGCTCCATGAGACAGCTCCTCGAGATCGTGTCTACTTCTGCGCCCATGCTCGCACGGGGCCAGCGGCACCTCAACCGATCTCGTCGACCACCCACCAGGTCGATCGGACTCGCGCAGTTCGTCGCGGCCCACGCTGCCGGGAGAGGCCCACGTGGCAGGGCGTGGCCCACGCGGCCCGGCGAGCTGCGCCGCCGTCCGGTGAGGAATGACACCCCCGCAGGCGGTATCGGGGACGAACAGGCGGGTCTAAGCTGAAGGAAGACCAGAGAATCGGCGCGGCTCGGCGATCTCCGACGCGCCTTCGACCCGGCAGTGGAGGTTTTCGATGACCATGCACCCGTACAGCGCACAGTTGGGCCCCAGCTCGCGCGCCGAGTCCTGGCGCGAACTCACCGAGCGTGAGCTCGACGTCCTCGTCATCGGTGGTGGCGTCACCGGCGCCGGCACTGCGCTCGACGCCGTCACGCGCGGTCTGCGCACGGGTCTCGTCGAGGCCCGCGACTTCGCGAGCGGCACGTCGTCGCGCAGCTCTAAGCTATTCCACGGTGGCCTGCGCTACCTCGAGCAGCTCAACTTCGCGCTCGTCGCCGAGGCGCTCAAGGAGCGCGAGCTCATGATGACGCGCATCGCGCCGCACCTCGTCCACCCCGTCGCGTTCCTGTACCCGCTGTCGCACCGCGCGTGGGAGCGCCCGTACGTCGCGACCGGTATCGCGATGTACGACCAGATGGGCGGCGCCCGCTCCGTCCCGCGTCAGAAGCACCTGACGAAGAGCGGCACGATGAAGATGTTCCCCGGCCTCAAGAACGACGCGATGGTCGGCTCGATCCGCTACTACGACTGCCAGGCCGACGACGCACGTCACACGATGACGGTCGCCCGCACCGCCGCGCAGTACGGCGCGATCGTGCGCAACTCGACCGAGGTCGTCTCGCTCATCACCGAGGCCGACCGTGTCGTCGGCGCGAAGATCCGCGACGTCGAGACCGGCGAGACGGCTGACGTGCGCGCCAAGGTCGTCATCAACTGCACGGGCGTGTGGACCGACGACATCCAGAAGATGACGGGTGGCAAGGGCCGCTTCCGGGTGCGCGCGTCGAAGGGCGTGCACATCCTCGTCCCGCGTGACCGCATCGCCGGCGAGGTCGGCCTGATCCTGCGCACCGAGAAGTCGGTGCTGTTCGTCATCCCGTGGGGCCAGCAGTGGCTCATCGGCACGACCGACACCGACTGGGCGCTCGACGTCGCGCACCCCGCCGCGACGAGCAAGGACATCGACTACATCCTCGAGCACGTCAACACGGTGCTCGCCTCGCCGCTGACGCGTGACGACATCCTCGGCGTGTTCGCCGGTCTGCGTCCGCTGCTCGCCGGCGAGAGCGAGGACACCTCCGCACTGTCGCGCGAGCACGCCGTCGCGCGTCCGCAGCCGGGCCTCATCTCGATCGCCGGCGGCAAGTACACGACGTACCGCGTCATGGCCGCCGACGCCGTCGACGCCGCGGCCCAGGACCTCGGCCCGATCAAGGAGTCGGTGACGGAGGTGACGCCGCTCGTCGGCGCCGACGGTTACGCCGCGATGCTCAACCTCAAGCACGAGATCGCCGCCGAGTCGGGCCTGCCCGAGTGGCGCATCGAGCACCTGCTCAACCGTTACGGCTCGAAGCTGTACGACGTGCTCGCCCTGTCGAAGGACGACGAGTCGCTGCTCGAGCCCGTCACGAACGCCGACGAGTACCTGCGCTGCGAGATCGCGTATGCCGTCACGGACGAAGGTGCGATGCACCTCGAGGACGTCCTCGCGCGCCGCACGCGCATGTCGATCGAGACGAAGCACCGCGGCGTCGACGCGGCCGCCGAGGTCGCCGACATCATCGCGCCGATCCTGGGCTGGACGCAGGAGCAGCGCGACGCCGAGGTCGAGTCATACACCGAGCGGGTCGCTGCCGAGGTGAAGTCGCAGGAGCTCGACACCGACGAGGCATCCGACGCCGCCCGCCTGTCCGCTCCGGACCCGCGCCCGCAGCTGCGCAAGGTCGTCGCCACCCGCTGACGGTCCGTCCGCAGGAGCGCCGACCACACGTCCCACTTGTCGCAGATGCGCGGCAAGTGGGACGTCGCGTGTCGGGGTTCTCCCCACTCGGTGCAGTTCTACGCCGAGTGGGACGACGCGGCGTCACGTCTTCCCCACACGGGTGCGCATCTGCACAATGTGGAAGCGTCACGCGCGCCTCGCCCGCTCACTCGTGTGGTGATGCTCTCCGTCGTACTCGAAGGCGAGGTGCCATTGCGGATATGCGAGGTCGAAGCGCCGGTTCACTCCCTCGATGCGTACCGGGTGCTGCAGCACCGGCGTCGGCAAGCCCGCCAGCACGAACAACGGACGCAGGCGCGCCTCCATCGGCGATTCGGCGCGCCCGTCGGCGAGACGGGCAACCTGGCGCAGGCGTGGGTTCGTCGACCACTCGCTCAGCATGTCCTTCGCCATCAGCTCATGACGCGCGAGCACCGCGTCGACGAGCGGCACCCGATCGACGACCTCGCCGAGGAGATCGGCCGGCGGAGCCATCGCGATCGGCCCGGCGGCCGTCTCGGCGACGAACGAGCGCGCAGCGCCGCGAGCAACACCACCGCATCCGAATGCGACGTCGACCTCCCCGTCCCGCTCCCACTCGGTGTGCATCGGCGCCATGTGGGACGACACCGCTCGCCGCTCACACAGAAACGGCATTGAAAGGACACAGTCAGGTGGCGCAGACTCGGAGTCATGAGCACCGCTGCCCCTGCCCTGAAGCGTCCTGACGGCTCGAACGTCCGCGTCCTCGTCGTCGACGACGAGTCGAACCTCACCGAACTGCTTTCGATGGCGCTGCGCTACGAGGGGTGGGACATCAAGACGGCGGCGACGGGCAACTCGGCCGTCAAGACGGCGAAGGAGTTCAAGCCGGACGCCGTCGTGCTCGACATGATGCTGCCCGACTTCGACGGCCTCGAGGTGCTGCGGCGCATGCGCGACGAGGACCCGGCGCTGCCGGTCTTGTTCCTGACGGCACGCGACGCCGTCGAGGATCGTGTCGCCGGTCTGACGGCGGGCGGCGACGACTACGTCACGAAGCCGTTCAGCCTCGAGGAGGTCGTGGCACGCGTGCGGGCGCTGCTGCGTCGCTCGGTGCAGCTCGCCGAGGAGGAGACGTCGCTGCTCACCGTCGGCGACCTGACGCTCGACGAGGACAGCCACGAGGTGATGCGCGCCGGCACCGAGATCAACCTGACGGCAACGGAGTTCGAGCTCCTGCGCTTCCTCATGCGCAACCCGAAGCGCGTGCTGAGCAAGGCGCAGATCCTCGATCGCGTGTGGCACTACGACTTCGGTGGGCAGGCGAACGTCGTCGAGTTGTACATCAGCTACCTGCGCAAGAAGATCGACGCGGGCCGCGAACCGATGATCCACACGATGCGCGGCGCCGGTTACGTGCTCAAACCGGCCGGCTGATCGCGGCGGCGGGCATCCGTCGTCAGCGATCGTTGCCCGAGAACGCGTCGGGCACGACGCGATCACGGGCGAAGATGGAGGCCTGGAGCCCGTCCCCATCCCCACGCGGAGACGACCACCCGCCCTCGAGCAGCTGGGAGACAGCGACCCGTCATGATCCTCAACCCGGCCCGGTGGACGCTGCGTTCGAAGCTGCTCGCGTCCATCGTCACCCTGTTCATCGTCGTGCTGACGCTCATCGGCGCCGCGACGGTGCTGTCGATGCGCACTTCGCTGATGAAGCAGGTCGATCAGCAACTCATCGACGTCGAGCGCGCCGTCGGCGGCGGGCCGGCGGGAACCACGGAGCTGGGCGGGCCGGCGGACAAGGACTCGCACCGTCGCGCACCAGGCCTCGGGGGCAGTGTGCTGCGGCTGACGCTCGACGCGTCGTCGACGCCTGATTCGCTCGTGGTCGACCAGAACTATGTCTCGTCCGCGACGGGCACACAGTTGACGTTGTCGCAAGCGCAGATTCGCAGTCTCGCGACGGCAGACCTGGGCACGACGCCGAAGACGATGGATTTCGACGGCTCCCTAGGCCGCTACCGCGTCGTGCGTGTCCCGAAGCCCGACGGGGACATCGCGTTCATCGGGCTACCGCTCGCGCCGATCGACGACAACATCCGCGCGCTCGCCGGCAACATCGCACTCATGGGGCTGCTCGGTCTCGTCACGATCGGGGGCGCCTCGTTCCTGCTCGTGCGTCGTAACCTGCGGCCGCTGCAGCAGGTGGCAGCGACGGCGGAACGTGTCTCTGAACTGCCGCTGGGGCGTGGTGACGTGCGCACCGACGAGCGCGTGCCGGTGGCGCTGACCGACGATCACACCGAGGTCGGCACCGTCGGGTTGGCGCTGAACAACCTGCTCGACCATGTCGACTCAGCGCTCGACGCGCGTCACGAGAGCGAGATGCAGGTGCGCCAGTTCGTCGCCGATGCCAGCCATGAGCTACGCACGCCACTCGCATCGATCCGTGGCTACGCGGAGTTGTCGCGGCGCGAGAAGGAGCCGGTTCCCGTCGGTGTCACGCATGCGCTGGGCCGCATCGAGTCGGAAGCGGGACGCATGACGACACTCGTCGAAGACCTGCTGTTGCTCGCCCGACTCGACGCAGGGCGCGAGCTCGAACGCGAACCGGTCGACCTGACGCGCGTCGTCGTCGAGACCGTCAGCGATCTGCACGCGGCTGGGCCCGAGCACGTGTGGCATCTCGACCTGCCGGAGGATCTGGAGGACTTCCCGGAGGTCATCGGCGATGAGGCGCGCCTGCGTCAGGTCGTCATCAACCTCTTGGCCAACGCGCGGCGTCACACCCCGGCGGGCACGACGGTGACGGCCGGCCTCGCGCGGCGCGATGACGACGTGCTGCTCACCGTCACCGATGACGGCCCTGGCATCCCGCCCGAGTTCATGCCGCACCTGTTCGAGCGGTTCACGCGCGGGGACGCAGCGCGAACGCGTACGGAGGGCTCGACGGGGTTGGGGTTGTCGATCGTCGATGCGGTCGTCGCGGCGCATCACGGTACCGTGCGGGTGGAGAGCCGGCCGGGACGCACGTGCTTCACGGTGTCCCTGCCCCTCGAAGATCCGCGGCCATCGTCTCAGGAGGACCGATCGTGAACCCGACGCCCGGCGCGGACACCGCGCACCGCTCGACGACCGCGCCCGTCTCTACTGCTTCGACCTCATCGGGTTCGAGCGACGAGTCGATGACGGCGAACGCTCCAGGCAGCAGCCGCCTCGACGCGCTGCGCTCCCCCGGAGCGGCGCAGGCGATGCGCTTCGCGATGGTCGGCATCGCCTCGACGGTGCTCTACACGGTGTTGTTCGCCGTTCTCGACACGCGAATGAACCACCAGATCGCGAACATCTTGGCGCTGCTCATCTGCACGGTGCTCAACACGTGGGTCAATCAGCGGTTCACGTTCGACGCGGCCGGCCACGAACGCGGCCGTGACGCTCACCTGCAGAGCCTCGCCATCCTCGTCGTCACGCTCGCCGTGACGAGCGGAGCCCTCGCCCTCGAACATCACCAGTGGCCGCACGCCTCGACGCTGTGGGACACCGTGACGGTGACCGTCGGCAACGCCATCGCCACCGTCATCCGCTTCGTGGTGTTCCGCCGCATCTTCGCCGCCCGGGACTGAACGGGCGCGGCGCACGGTGCGCCCGAGCCATCGAGGCCCGTCTAATCCGCCCCCCGATCTACAGGTCCTCGCTTCACCGGGTGCTACCGGTCATTATGTCGATGCTCCAACTTCGTGATGCATTCAGCACCGCACTCGGCCGTCCGGCCAACCTCCGCGTCCAACAACAGGTTCCACCGCCCGTGGGGATCCGTCTTCGCAGTTCCGCTTCAGGCGAAGACGACGTCCGTCGTCACGTCCGGGCGGCGCATCTCGCGCGCCTCGGCGAGATAGTTCTGCCGCATCGTCCACGGCGCGGCGTCGCTGCGACGCGGCATGATGTCGGCCGCGCGGCGCAGATAGCCCGAATCCATCTCGAGCAGCGGGCGCCGGCCGAGCCCTGACGGCGGGACGGGCGTCGCGCTGCGGTAGCGGCCGTCACGCAGATGCTTGATCATCCGCGCGACGAACCGGTGCGACAGGTCACCGCGCAAGCTCCACGACGCGTTGATGTAGCCGACGCAGAGCGCCGCGTTCGGCACGCCCTCGAGCATGCAGCCGCGGTAGACGAGACGCTGCGAGACGTCGACCGGCTCGCCGTCGATGCGCAGGCTCGCGCCGCCGAGCAACTCGACGGCCAGACCCGTCGCCGTCACGATGACGTCGGTCTCGAGCAGCTCACCCGAACCCGTACGCACCCCGCCCGGCTCGACGCTCGCGACCGTGTCGGTGACGACCCTGGTACGCCCGTGCCTGACCGCCTTGAACAGGTCGCCGTCAGGCACGATGCACAACCGCTGATCCCACGGCGCATACGGCGCGGTGAAGCTGTCGACGTGCTCCTCACCCGCACCCTGACGAACGTTCGCACGCAGCACCGCACGCGCCGCCCGCGGCAGGCGCCGCGCCGTCTGGTACGAACCCCACTGCGCCGCAACGTTCTTCGCCCGCATGACGGCGTGCTTGCGCTGCGGGCTGAGCCGCTCGTCCGGGATCTTCGCCAACGCCGCCGCGAGCGGATCACGCGACGGCTGCGCGAGCACATACGTCGGCGTTCGCTGCAGCATCGTCACCTCCGCGCCGAGATCGGCGAGCGCCGGCACGAGCGTCATCGCCGTCGCACCCGAGCCGATGACGACGACGCGCCGGCCCGCCACGTCGAGATCTTGCGGCCAGAACTGCGGATGCACGACCTGGCCCGCGAACTCCGCGAGAGCGGGGATGTCCGCCGCATACGGCTCGGCGTAGCTGTAGTAACCGCTGCACGCGTGGATGAAGCCGGCCGTCGTCTCGACCTCGCCGTCAGGTGTGTCGACGCGCAGCCGCCACACCGCGTCAGCACTGCTCCAATCCGCGCTGACGACCTTGTGCCGCAGACGAATCCGCTCACTCACACCGAACGCGTCGGCCGTCGAACGGATGTAGTCGAGGATGTCCTCACCCGCCGCGATCGCCTTCTCCTGATGCCACGGCGCGAACGGATACGACATCGTGTACATGTCCGAATCCGTTCGCACCCCCGGATACCGGAACTGATCCCACGTGCCACCGAGCGCATCCCGCGCCTCGCGAACGACGTAATCGACGCCCGGATTCGCCTCCTGGATGCGACACGCCGCCCCGACGCCCGACAACCCAGCACCGACCACGACGACATCGACGTGCTCCACCTGCTGCTGCACACCCACCGACACGACGAACTCCTCACTCCACGAACACACCACCTGCGAGGCTAACGACCCCGACGTGGGCGCGTGGCCCGTCGAGACAGGTGCGATACCGAGGGGTGGGGTGCCGTGGCGCCCGGGCGGGCGGCCGAGCTGTCGGAACGGGCGGAGGGCCTCCGTCGGCGCGACGTGCGCTCGCTTCGCTCTTGTGGCGGCCCGGGCGAGTTGTTGAGCTGTCGGAACGGGCGGAGGGACTCCGTCGGCGCGACGCGCGCTCGCTTCGCTCGCGGGCGTCGTGCCTCCTCCTCAAATCCCCCGTACCCATTCAGCGAGAGTGACGAGGGCCCCGCCGGGGCGACTTCGTCGCGCCCGGCGGGGCCCTCGTCACTCTCGCTGGCGGAGGCGGAGGGATTTGAACCCTCGATGGGGCTATAAACCCCAAACCCGCTTAGCAGGCGGGCGCCATAGACCGGACTAGGCGACGCCTCCTCCGCGCAGCTTTCGCTGCAGCCCTGAAAGGTTATCCGACCCGCCCCGCCACACCAAACCGCCTCCCCCCGACACGTCAACACAGGAGACTCACACCTGGGCTTCGGCCGGCGTCGAGCTTCGTCACCAGATTGAGACATTTCCTCCTTCATCCCTCATGATGGAGTGTCAGGGGCAGCTTTCGGTGCCCTCACACGCAACAGAGAGGGCCACGATGGCGAGGCAGGCGGAGCACGAACCATCCGGTGCGCACGCACCGTCCGACGTGACCCGCTCGAGCGAGCGTCAACGCCGCCGTGCGACGCTACGCCGCTCTCTGTCGTTGACATTTCTGAGCACCCTCGTCCCCGGCCTCGGGTTGATGTGGACGAAACGTCGCACCGTCGGCGTCATCCTCCTGCTCATCGCCGTCATCGCCGGCATCGCTCTCAGCATCTTCCTCCTGAGCGGTAACGTCCTCACCGGCGCCGCCAACGTCCTCACCTCGACCGGCCTCAAGCTCGCCCTCGTCGCGCTGGCCGCTGCCCTCGTGCTGTGGTTGACGTCGATCGTTCTCACCGCGCGCACGACGCACACCGACGGCTGGTCGCACCGCGGCGACATCCTGTTCAAGGCCTTCACCGCCCTCATGTGCCTCGCCGTGACGATGCCGCTCGCGCGCGCCGTCAGCACCGTCACCGTCACGCAGGACGCGTTCGGCACCATGTTCATCGAGAACGGCAAGGGCGCCGCCTCCACCAAGGAGAACGCGTTCAAGAAGAAGGCCCGCGTCAACCTCATGCTCGTCGGTTCCGACGCGGGTAGCGACCGCACGGGCATCCGCACGGACTCGCTCATGGTCGCCTCGATCGACACCCACACGGGTGACACGACCCTCATCAGCATCCCGCGCAACTGGAACTACGTCCCGTTCCCCGAGTCGAACCCGCTGCACAAGCTCTACCCGAACGGCTTCCACTGCCCCGAACGTGGTGCGGGCGACCCCTGTTGGATGGATGCGGTGTGGAGCGAAGCTGACACGCAGCACCCGGAGTTGTTCCCCGGTGAGCAGTACGCCGGCCTCAACGCGACGCGCGACGTCGTGCAGGAGATCATCGGCATGCCGATCGACTACTCCACCGTCATCAACCTCAAGGGCTTCCAGGACCTCGTCGACGCCATGGGCGGCGTCGACATGACGATCCCTCCCGGGGGCATCGCCATCGGTGGCAAGATCGAGGGCGGCGCGATCGTGCCCGGCTCGATCACCGGCCGCATCCCCGAAGGACGCCAACACCTGAACGGTCAGCAAGCCCTGTGGTACTCACGCAGCCGCGTCGAGACCGGCGACGGCGACCGCATGCGCCGTCAGCGCTGCATGGTCAACGCACTCATCGACCAGACCAACCCCATCTCACTGGTCAACCAGTTCCCCTCGATCATGAAGGTCGCCAAGGAGAACATCCTGCTCGACCTGCCGCAGAGCGAACTGCCCGACCTCGCCGACCTCGCGAACACGATGAAGAAGGGCCAGACGAAGAGCGTCAACCTCGCCTACCCCGTCATCAGCGACAGCCACCCCGACTACGACAAGGTGCGCGCCCTCATCAAGAAGGGCATGGATCGCTCGACGCCGGCCCCGAAGCCGAAGTCCAGCTCGAGCGCTTCGTCGTCGACCGCCCCGAACTCGTCGTCGAGCAGCGCGAGCACCAGCTCGTCGAGCAGCGACCAGGCCATCGACGACACCACGGCCACCTGTTGATCGTGCGCACGACTGAACGCAGACTCGGCTGCGCCGCCCACCCCACGAGGGACGGGCGGCGCACTCGTCTGCGTGACGGGCCCCGCCCGAGCATGACGGAGTCGGCGCACGACGAAGCCCCCAGCCGAACGGCTGGGGGCTTCGTACGAAAACGCTACGAGATCAGATGATCAGGCAGCCGTGACGTTCGAGGCCTGCGGGCCCTTGTCGCCCTGCGTGATCTCGAACTCGACGCGCTGACCCTCGTCGAGCGAGCGGTAGCCGTTGGTCTGGATGGCGGAGAAGTGAACGAAGACGTCGGCGCCGCCGCCGTCCTGCTCGATGAAGCCGAAGCCCTTCTCAGCGTTGAACCACTTCACAGTGCCCTGTGCCATGGGAAATCCCTCAATCTGTTTCTCTGCGTTGAGCCTGCACTTTTTGCAGGCTCAGGCTGATGTGCATGCCGTGAACGCCTGAGGTGATGTACAACAGGGGTAAAACCGGGTTCTGCAAAGCAACCACCCTCACGCTAACACGAGCGGCCCCGCGGGCTTCATTCCACGCGTCCCGCGAAGGTGAACAGTTGGTGACCCGCAGCAGCTGGAGCAGTGGGCGGAGAGCGTCACTTCCAGCCCGAGCAGGACCTCGAGCGCGCATCGGAGCATCGAGCCGGGTAGGTGTGCGCCGCCGGTGTCACTCGTTGCGCATCGACAGCGGTGTGGCGCCGCCGTCCATCGCTGCCGCGAGTTCGGCCTCGGCGGCCGCGCCCTGGGCGGCACGCACCGAGCTCAGCTTGACGACCGAGTACAGCAGCAGCGCGAGCCCGGCCACCTCACCGGCGACGGCGAGGGGCGTGTCGCGCAGTTGGTCGCCGTAGACGCTGACACCGATGAGGACGCTGAACAGCGGATCGAGCGAGGCGACGACGGGCAGCACGACGTTGAGAGGCGCCGCCGCGAACGCCACCTGGTTGAGCGCCAGACCACAGGCAGCGAGCGCGATGAGCACCCACAGCTGCCACGACGTCAGCACCGCGTCGAGACCGAAGAGGTGTGAGATCTGCGTCGTCGACTTCATCAACCCGGCCGTCGTCGCGTAGACGATGGCGACGGACGCTGCGAGCGCCCGGGCACGCATCCGCGGGCGCATCGAGCGCGTGCCGAACACCGCGCCGAGGACGAACAGGCCGCCCACGACGGCGAGGATGATGGCGGGCACGCGACGACCGATGGCCGTCTCTCCGTGTGCGGAGATCGCGTCGGAGACGAGCAGGAACATCACGAGGCCGGCGACGAGCGTCAGCGAATGGAGGATCTCCGAACGTGTCGGGCGTGTGCGCAGCATGACGTGGTTGAGCCCGAGGCTGATGACGAGCGACATGCACAGCACCGGCTGCACGACCGAGAGGCTGCCGTACTTGAGGGCGAGGATCTGGAAGACGACGCACAGCCCGTCGAACACCATGGCGATGGCGAACGTCGGGTTCGCGACCCAGGCCACTGCCGCGGCGCGCAACCCGCGCCGGGGGTGCTTCTCACCGTCTGCTCGCTCGTCGGCCGCCGGCTGCTCCACGGCATGCTGTGCGGCGCGGTGCTTGAACACCGTCGACAGCGCCGCACACGCACTGGAGGCGACAGCCAGCAGCAGGACGAGCAGCATGCGACCTCCGAGCGACGACGTTGTCGGACGCCACGGCATCGGCCTCCCGGCCTCAGGGTACTGGCCGAGGGCGGTCAGGGACGTTCAGGCACGGCGGTGCACGACTGGGAGTTCTGCGAAGGTGTCCAGACCCATCTCGCGCCGCAGAACCTCCGCCGCAACGGCCCGAGCCGGCTCGAGGTCTGCGTCGACGAAGGCCAGGCGCGTGCGGCGCTCGACGAGATCGTCGAGCGTCATGGCACCCTCGTGCCGCACCGCGTGGACGAACTCGGCGACCAGCGTCGACGATCCGGGCACGACGCGCTCGGCGTAGAACGACGATTCGTCGGCGATCGCGGCCACCGACGGGGCCAACGTGCCGTAGCGGCGCACGAGCCGCTCGGGCGCCGCGACGCGAGCGAGGACGTCAGTCGGGGCTGCGCCGAGAAGCGGAAGCTCACGCGTTCGGCACGATGCGATCACGCCTCCGACGCGCCGGGCGACGGCGTCGACGGCGTCCTGCGCCATGCGACGATACGTCGTGAACTTTCCTCCCGTGATGGTGATCGGGGCGCCCGGCTCGTCGAGGAGCAGGTGCTTGCGCGAGGCGTCGGCGGTCGCGCCTTGCCCGCTCGAGGCGTCGGCGCGCGTCACGAGCGGTCGCAGACCAGCGAAGCGCCCGACGACGTCGTCGCGCGTCAGCGGACGGGCCAGGACGGCGTTCATCGTGGCGAGCAGGAACTGCTCGTCTTCGTCCGGGACGGAAGGCGCGAGCGGGTCGGCGTCCGGGTCGGCCTCGTCCGTCAGCCCGATGAGGACGAGCCCGTCGGCGATCGGAATCGCGAACACGTAGCGGCCAAAGTGCCCGGGCACCGGTGCGACGAGCTGCGCCGAAGGGTCACCCACCGCGCTCGCCCGGACGACGAGGTGCGAGCCACGCGAGGGCGTGACGGTGAGACGCTCGTCGTGCTCGCCGCTCCACACCCCCGTCGCGAGCACGATGTGGCCGTGGGCGACGAACGACTCCCCCGTCAGCTGGTCGGTGAGCTCGACGGACTCAGAGTCGAGCGGACGCGCCGCACACCGCGTCACGACGTCGGCGCCGTGCGCCGCGGCGGTGCGCGCGAGGGTCGTCACGAAGCGCGCGTCGTCCTCGAGCTGGCCGTCGGTGTAGCGCAGCGCCGCGCGGCCGCGCACTGCCCCAGGCACGAGCGACTCGACGTCACGCACCCGAATGCGGCGCGGCGCGGCGAGGACGTTCGACGGCGTGCGGCTGACGCGGCGCAGCCCGTCCGAGAGGGTGATGCCGAGGTTCGAGACGGCCGTCTCACCGATGCCGGTGTCGAGCACCACCGTGTGCAGCGGCCGCACGAGATGCGGCGCGATGCTCGTCATCAGGTGATGACGCTCGCGCGCCGACTCGTAGGCGACGGCGAGGTCACCCTTTGCGAGATAGCGCAGGCCGCCATGGATGAGCTTGCTGCTCCACCGACTCGTCCCTGCCGCCAGATCGACGCGCTCGACGAGTGCCGTGCGCAGCCCGCGCGACGCCGCGTCGAGCGCCACGCCGGCACCCGTCACCCCGGCGCCGACGACGATGACGTCGTAGCGCTCGTGGGCGAGGCGGTGCAGTGCCGCAGCGCGTTGGGTGGGGTTGAGGCTGCCCACGCTGGGGTCACTGGCGGGGTGGCAGGG
>NZ_LSJT01000054.1:0-5310 GCF_001556795.1 Dermacoccus sp. CCH2-D9 | reverse complement strand
GCCGACGAGCCGTCGCGCCTCGATGACGCCGAGGAGCCGACGCTCGTCCTCACCGCCGATGACGACCCGCGGTACCTGGCAGCCCGCGCGGCGCAGCGTCTCGACGAGCCACCCCGTCGACGCCGCGCCCGCCCCGACCGCTGCGACGACGACGGGCACCGGGTTCGTCGGAATCGGGAAACCGCGTCCGAGCGGGCCGAGGATGCTCACCTCGTCGTGCAGGCGCCGCGCAGCCAGCCACGCCGAACCGGCGTCCGCATCGGGGTCGACGACGACCTCGACGGTGCCGCCGTACGTGCCGCTCGGCGTCACCGAGCGAAGCGGCAGGGCACGGCGCGTCACGATGGCGGAGGCGTCATCCCCGACGGCGAGCGAGACGAGCTGCCCCGGTCGCGCGAGTTCGGCGATGCCCGCCGCGACGAACGTGTGCGCGACGAACGCGCCGACACGTCGCGTCGAGATGAGTTCACCGGTGACGGCGACGACGTCCTTGGGCTCTCGGGAGCCACTCACGGCACCCTCGTCACCCGAGGTCGTCGCAGCCGTCACCGGCGTCGATCCGGCGATGTCGACCTGCCTCAGCGCGTGCCGTACATGTCGAGGCCGCGTGCGTGCTCCTGCAGCGACTTCACCGCGTACGAGCCGTGCATGCTGGCCTCGATGGCCTGCACGGCGGCCGCGAGCTCCTGCACCGTCGTGAGGATCGGCGCGTTCATCGACGTCCCTGCCGCGCGGATCGCGTAGCCGTCAGCGCGTGCATCCGACCCGGACGGCGTGTTGACGATCATCGCGACCTCGCCGTCGAGGATCTGCGACACGATCGTCTTCTCCCCGTCCGGCCCGGGGCCTTCGGAGTGCTTGCGCACCACGGTCGAGGCGATTCCGTTGCGGCGCAGCACATCCGACGTCCCGGGCGTCGCGAGGATCTCGAAGCCGAGGTCGACGAGACGCTTGATCGGGAACAGCATCGCGCGCTTGTCGCGGTTCGCGCACGAGACGAACACGGTGCCTGACGTCGGCAGCCCCTGCCCTGCGCCGAGCTGCGCCTTGGCGAACGACGTGGCGAAGTCGGCGTCGATGCCCATGACCTCACCCGTGGAGCGCATCTCCGGCCCGAGCAGCGAGTCGACGACCTGCCCCTCGGCGGTGCGGAAGCGCTGGAAGGGCAGCACGGCCTCCTTGACCGCGACGGGCGCGTCCATCGGCAGCTTCGCGCCGTCGCCGCTCGGCGGTAGCAGCCCTTCGGTGCGCAGGTCGGCGATCGAGGCGCCGAGCATGACGCGCGCCGCGGCCTTCGCGAGCGGCACAGACGTCGCCTTCGCGACGAACGGGACGGTGCGCGAGGCACGCGGGTTGGCCTCGAGGACGTAGAGCACGTCTTGCGCGAGCGCGAACTGCACGTTCATCAGGCCGCGCACGCCGATGCCCTGCGCGAGCGCCAGCGTCGAGGCGCGCACGCGCTCGAGCTCTTCGGTGCCGAGGGTCGCGGGCGGCAGGACGCACGCGGAGTCACCGGAGTGGATGCCGGCCTCCTCGACGTGCTCCATGATGCCGCCGAGGTACATGTCCTCGCCGTCGAAGAGCGCGTCGACGTCGATCTCGATCGCCTCGTCGAGGAAGCGGTCCACGAGCACGGGGTGCTCCGGCGACGCCGTCGTCGCGCGCGTGACGTAGCCGCGCAGCGTCTCGTCGTCGTAGACGATCTCCATGCCGCGCCCGCCGAGCACGTAGCTCGGGCGCACGAGCACGGGGTAGCCGATCTCGCGGGCGACCTCGATGGCCTCCTCGGCCGAGAAGGCGATGCCGTGACGCGGCGCGGGCAGCTTCGCGTCGGCGAGCACGCGCCCGAACGCGCCGCGGTCCTCCGCCAGGTCGATGGCCTCCGGCGAGGTGCCGACGATCGGCACCCCCTCGTCCTTGAGCGCCTTCGCGAGCCCGAGCGGCGTCTGACCGCCCAGCTGGACGATGACGCCCGCGATCGGGCCGGCCTCGCTCTCGGCGTGGACGACCTCGAGCACGTCCTCGAGCGTCAGCGGCTCGAAGTACAGGCGCGAGCTCGTGTCGTAGTCCGTCGAGACGGTCTCGGGGTTGCAGTTGACCATGATCGTGTCGTACCCGGCGTCACGCAGCGCGAACGAGGCGTGCACGCACGAGTAGTCGAACTCGATGCCCTGACCGATGCGGTTCGGGCCCGATCCGAGGATGATGACGGCCGGCTTCTCGCGCGACAGCACCTCGCTCTCCTCGTCGTAGGAGGAGTAGTAGTACGGCGTCTGGGCGGCGAACTCGGCGGCGCACGTGTCGACCGTCTTGTAGACCGGGCGCACGCCGAGGGCATGACGCACGCCGCGCACGACGTCCTGCTTCATGCCCGTCAGCTGCGCGATCTGGGCGTCGGAGAAACCGTGCTTCTTCGCCAGGCGCAGCAGGTCGGGCGTCAGCTGGGGCGCCGCCGCGATCTCGGACGCGACGTCGTTGATGAGCTGCATCTGGTCGAGGAACCACGGGTCGATCTTCGTCGCCTCGTGCACCTCCTCGACGCTGAGGCCCGCGCGCAGCGCCTGCTGCACGAGGACGATGCGTCCGTCCGTCGGCTGCTTGGAGCGCTCGAGGATCTCGAGTGCCTCGTCGCGGCTCGTCACCTCGCTCGCCGGATCCCAGTGGAACTGGCCGTCGCTGCGTTCGATCGAGCGCAGCGCCTTCTGCAGCGCCTCGGTGAAGTTGCGGCCCAGCGCCATCGCCTCGCCGACGGACTTCATCGTCGTCGTCAGCGTGCGGTCGGCGGCGGGGAACTTCTCGAACGCGAAGCGCGGCACCTTGACGACGATGTAATCGAGCGTCGGCTCGAAGCTCGCCGGGGTCTCGGCGGTGATGTCGTTCGGCACCTCGTCGAGCGAGTAACCGATGGCCATCTTCGCGGCGATCTTCGCGATCGGGAAGCCGGTCGCCTTCGACGCGAGCGCCGAGGAACGCGACACGCGCGGGTTCATCTCGATGACGATCATGCGCCCGTCGGCCGGGTTGATGGCGAACTGGATGTTGCAGCCACCGGTGTCGACGCCGACCTCGCGGATGACGGCGATGCCGACGTCGCGCATGCGCTGGTACTCGCGGTCGGTGAGCGTCAGAGCGGGAGCCACGGTGATCGAGTCACCGGTGTGCACGCCCATCGGGTCGAAGTTCTCGATCGAGCAGACAACAACGACATTGTCGACGTTGTCCCTCATCACCTCGAGCTCGTACTCCTTCCACCCGAGGATCGACTCCTCGAGCAGCACCTCGGTCACGGGGCTCGCCTGCAGGCCCGCGCCGGCCATGCGGCGCAGATCGGTCTCGTCGTAGGCGAAGCCGGAACCGAGGCCGCCCATCGTGAACGACGGGCGCACGACGACGGGGTAGCCGAGGTCGTCGGCGGCGGCGAGCACCTCGTCCATCGTGTGGCAGATGTGGCTCTTGGCCGATTCGGCGCCACAGCGCTCGACGACGCCCTTGAACTTCTCACGGTCCTCGCCGAGCTCGATCGCCTCGACGTTGGCGCCGATGAGCGGGCAGCCGTACTTCTCGAGGACGCCGTTCTTGTGCAGCGCGATCGCGGTGTTGAGCGCGGTCTGACCACCGAGGGTCGCGAGCACCGCGTCCGGGCGCTCCTTGGCGATGATCGATTCCACGATCTCCGGCGTGATCGGCTCGACGTACGTGACGTCGGCCGTCTCCGGGTCGGTCATGATCGTCGCCGGGTTCGAGTTGACGAGGATGACGCGCAGGCCCTCCTCGCGCAGGACGCGGCAGGCCTGCGTCCCCGAGTAGTCGAACTCGGCGGCCTGACCGATGACGATCGGGCCGGAGCCGATGACGAGGACGCTCTTGATGTCGGTGTTCTTGGGCATCAGGCGTTCACCTTCTGGTTGTCGCTCATCATCTCGACGAAGCGGTCGAACAGGTACGCCGCGTCGTGCGGGCCGGCCGCGGCTTCGGGGTGGTACTGGACGGAGAACGCCGGGATGTCGAGGCAACGCAGGCCTTCGACGACGTCGTCGTTGAGGCACACGTGCGAGACCTCGACGCGCCCGAAGCTCGTGCCGTGTTCGGCGTCGCTGGGCGCCTGCGTCGATCCCTCGATCGGGGCGTCGACGGCGAAGCCGTGGTTCTGCGCGGTGATCTCGACGGTGCCGCTCGCCTTGTCGAGCACCGGCACATTGATGCCGCGGTGGCCGTACTTCAGCTTGTACGTGCCGAACCCGAGCGCGCGCCCGAGCAGCTGGTTGCCGAAGCAGATGCCGAAGTACGGGATGCCGGCCGCGAGCACGTCGCGCAGCAGCTCGACCTGCGGCGCCGTCGCCGGGTCGCCGGGGCCGTTCGATAAGAACACGCCGTCGGGGTTGATCGCCGTGATGTCGTCGAGCGCCACCGTCGCCGGCAGCACGTGCACCTCGATGCCCCGCTCGCTCATCATGCGCGGCGTGTTCGACTTGATGCCGAGGTCGACGGCAGCGACGGTGAACTTCTTCTCACCCTTCGCCTCGACGACGTATGCCTCCTTCGTCGCGACCTCGGATGCGAGCTCGGAGCCCTCCATCTGCGGGGCGTTCTTCACCGCGTCGAGCAGGTCGGCGTCGCTGTTCGTGGCGTCCGCACCCGAGAACACACCGACGCGCATCGCGCCGCGCTCGCGCAGGTGGCGCGTCAGGGCGCGTGTGTCGATGTCGCAGATACCGACGATGCCCTTCTCGGCGAGGTCGTCCTCGAGGGTGCGCACCGAGCGCCAGTTCGACGGGCGGATGGCGGGGTCGCGCACGACGTAGCCGGCCACCCAGATCTTGCCCGACTCGTAGTCCTCGTCGTTCATGCCCGTGTTGCCGACGTGCGGGGCCGTCATGACGACGACCTGCTTGTGGTAGCTCGGGTCCGTCAGCGTCTCCTGGTAGCCGGACATGCCGGTCGAGAACACGGCCTCACCGAACGTCGTGCCGATCGCGCCGTAGCTGCGGCCGCGGAAGATGCGTCCGTCCTCGAGGACGAGGCAGGCCGGTTCGCGCGAGACGAACGCACTGGCGCGCTTCGTCGTGGCGGGGGTGGTGTCGTTCACTGCTGAACCTCTCCGTCGTGGAAGGTGCGACGTCCGCGCAGGTACGTCGAGACCACAGCGCCCTCGAGCGTGCGGCCGTGCCAGGGGTTGTTGCGGGAAAGCGACTTCGAGTCGTCCTTGTTCACCGTGACGGTGACGGACGGGTCGAAGAGCGTGATGTTGGCGGGTGCGCCGGCGACGAGGCCCTGGCCGTGCGAGCCCAGCCGGGCGATCGCGGCGGGCTT